>JBATLS010000595.1:0-13200 GCA_049289435.1 Saprospiraceae bacterium
GTATAGGTGGCGTAGATTTTTAATCCACCCTATTACTCAGGCGGACACACTTTCAGTCTGCTTCGGGCCTGCCCGTATAGGCGGGTCTGCCCGAACAGGCGGGCCTAATAATTCTGATTGCAAAGCAACCTTAACCCGTCCAAACAATCATGTAGTTAGCCAATAGCATCGGTCAATCCATCCCCTTTTGCCCACAAGCCTAATACACCTAGGCCTTCAATCAACAGAGCACTAACGGTCAGTACATTTATTACAGTGGCGGCAATCTAACCTATGACCCCAACAAAAAACTTATTTTCTACTACAATCAAATCAATCTTCCGTATCGTATAGTATGGGCTCAAAACGATGGATTGTGGATGCTGATTGTATCTGACGGATCACTGCTATAGAGAAAATACGTTAAATAAGTATATAAATATCTAAAAGAGATTATCTTCGTGGTAGGGGAATTTTTAATATATAAAGATTATAGTCGTCAAAAATGAAAAATTGTGTCATACTCGCAGGGTTGAGTCTATGGATGTCTTTGGTCACCTGCACTACTAATAATACCAGATCAGTCAAAATTGGTGATAACCCTTTTGAAAATCTGTCAGAGTATGGTTTTTTTCAAGGAGTATTGGGTGATCTGATTCCGACTGAAGGCGTATTGCCCTATGATCTCAATTCGCCTTTGTTTTCAGACTATGCACACAAAGGTAGATTTGTTTGGATGCCAGCTGGGGTCAGTGCTAATTTTACCACTGAACATGTGTTCGATTTTCCTAAAGGTACTGTTTTGATCAAAAACTTTTATTATACCAATGATGAGAGAAGTTCCACAAGCGGTCGACGAATCATAGAAACCAGGCTGTTGATCCACAGGGAGGCCGAATGGGAAGCATTGAGTTACGTATGGAATAAAGAGCAAACAGACGCCATCTATGATAAGGTAGGAGACATAGTCCAGGTATCCTGGATCGATCATGGAGGGCAAAAGAGAGATGTCAACTATATCATACCCAACAAAAATCAGTGCAAAACTTGCCATGGGTACAAAGGGGCATTGATGCCTATAGGTCCAAAAGTGGCCAATCTTAACAAAGATTTTAGATATACGGACGGGGTTGCCAATCAATTGGTAAAGTGGTCAAATAATGGATATCTCTCCTGGCTAAACATCAGATATGAAGACCTGCCACGGGCTGCTGTGTGGGACGACTCACTCCACTACTCCCTTGATCAGCGAGCAATGTCATATCTGGATATCAACTGCGGCCACTGCCACAATGCTTACGGCGCAGCAAATACTTCGGGATTAACTCTGACTATAGACGCTCAAAAAAATGACAATATAGGGATCTACAAACCCACTGTCTCCGCTGGGGCTGGCACAGGCGGACATACTTATTCTATCGTCCCAGGCCATCCAGAAACTTCAGTGATGGTGTATAGGATGGCTTCGATAGAGCCAGGAGCCATGATGCCTGAATTGGGCAAGACTGTGGTTCACCAGGAAGGAGTCAAACTGATCTCAGACTGGATCAGGGAGATGAAAGCTACAGAGTACGATACCAAATCATTGCAGTGATATCAGCAATTTTTACTTACGTCTTAAGCTTATCATTAAGTTGGCTAAAAAAAACAATTGACCGAAAAACATAGCCAGATATAATATACTACTGACCTTATGAAATAATGCTAATTTGTAAAAGTCATCGACGGGGATAAATTTTAGAAGGTAGCTTTCGGCCATGAGCCAGAAAAAAACAAAGATGGTTATCAAAACATGAAGCATGGTCATCCAATGCGTCAATTTCCTCCTTCTAAAAAGCCAATACAACAATCCAGTGCCTCCTAAGATAAGCAACAAAAAGCAACCAAAATGAAGGTAAGGGATGACAAAATAAGTGTCCTGCCAATTTAAGTCAATGGTGTTATTGCTGTTAAGTATTGCCAACAGAAAAACTATGGGTATAAACCCCCAAATTGTTTGATACGGCTTTTTAGCAATATATCTCACTGAGTGCGTCATTTCATAAAGTCCGGAATCAAAACTTATTAAAAGACCTGAAATCTTTGATCAATAATTCGAGATAAAATTTGGTATTGAACAGCGTCTCGATCTGTCCGGGTTTTAGTTGGAAGGTTTCTACATCAGATTTTCCGAGCCCGATTTTCATTTCCAAGTCATACATTTTATTGAAATCCTTGAGGTAGGTGTCTATATTTTTTTGTACATCTTTCATGGTGTCATCTATAGAAAATTTCAGATTGTTCTCCATTTCACTTCTTATTTTCCCTTCTGCTATCCATGCAGCCGCTTTATGTATGACATTTTTGGTTTTGAGCTGAATATCGATGTTGTCCATATAAAATCCATTGTTGAAGGCGTCATATTTTGGTCTTCCTTTGATGATGAGCATCCCATTGACAGCACCACTGACGTCTGTAATTACTCTGAGATATTCGTAATCACAGTTGGTGATGATGTTGGATAAAGTGATGGATCTGTCGCCTGTCGAAAAGGTCTTTCCATCCAGATTTTGTTTGAGCATGGGATTGATATCTTCCATTTTGATATCTGTGATGAGTCTAAATACCGAGCTGTCAGGTATCTCTTCATTCCAATAAACTTTTGGCAGAGCGATATTTGGACTGACACTTGGTTTGTACGTGCTGAATGTAGAGGTGCCTTGGATGCCTATCTTGCCTTTGGCAGTAAATCTGCTATTGATGACCTTGTTGATCTCAAATTTTTCGGGGGTGATGTTGAGCCAGGCATTGACTTTTGGGTCCATTTGCATGGGTTGCTCAAAAAGCTTCATTGTCTCTATCATCTTTTGTCTAAGCGTAAAATTTTCATTTACTGAAGCATCTATTTGATCTTCGATAAGTGATTGGCTCTTGCTTATGGCCAGATTGGCGATGGTTTCGATCGGTAAGCTCACACCACCGATCATAAGCTTGGGCTTATCGATCCACCGATGATAGGAGAGACTTGTTTTGGTTTTGACATTCCAACTGGTATCTATTTCTACATCACTTATGAAACTCATTTCCATAGTACCTTTGGCCTTTAAATCAGCCAGGAAGGTTTTTTTTTCTACATTGACTGTAATAGGCACTACTACCAGGATGTTTTTACCTTCTATCTCGACGGTAGCATCTTTAGCTTTGGAGAGTGTCATTTTTACATCATATTCAGGGATGTCAAAATTTTGGTGGAAGGCTTCGGTGATGGCATTGTTGAATGTATCTTTGATACCCGTTTTATCCAGTCTGTAATTGACTACAATTTCTGTTGCCAGATTCTTGGCGGAGACATACTCTTTGATGGGGACATAGACGATTTCTTTTTTAGAAGCACAAGATATATGTAGCATGATAAATGAAATTACCATTGAATATTTGAATAATGAGCCTACATCCATAGTGAGTATTTTGATGCAAATATAACAATAAGTTCAGTATTGAATAGCTTCAAAGGTATGATACATTATCTTTTTTTAATTTTATTAAGTACTGATTTATAAGTTTTTTTTTATCATTTCTTTGGTAATCAAAATAATGATTGTAGATTTGTTGACTTAATTGAATTTAATCAAAAACAACACACGATGAAAGACTTTTTTACTCTTTTGCTAAGTATCACTGTATCAACTTTTTGTGTTTCGCAATCGAATGCTGACAATGATTGTAAAGCACAATTGACCATTGATCCGCAGATAGAGAATGTAGAAAAATTACATTATATTTTTACTGGAGCAGACACTACTGGGCTTGATGTTAAAGTCACAAAAATAACAGTAGTAGAAGGGCGGAGAGCATTGGTCAAAAGAAGAAAAAGCAGCGATTGTGTCTCCCCTAATCCAGAAGACTGCTTAGAAGAAGTTTTGGAAGAAATCCCACCTGTCACCATGAACTTATACACTTTGCCTGGTCCTGACAAAACCAAAGAATATGATACCCGCACTGAAAATGTAAGGCTGGTAAAAAAAGAAGGTGGTAAAGTAGAGACCAGTATAGTATGTCCTAAAAACAGGTCATCACAATTAATTTCTAAAGTTCAATTGTCATTAATAGAGTTGGGATATCCGTTGACTGCCAACGGAATATTGGATCAAGCTACTAAACTATCTATCACAGATTTACAACAGAGTAAGGGGCTGGCGTATGGAGATTTGACTCTTGAAATTTTAGCTGTACTTGACGTAAAATAATGTCAAAGCTGTACGTGCCGTTTTCATTTTATTTTTGAAAATTGCTATTACACTTAAAATCTCTCTACTTTCCAAGACTTGATCACACGATCATCGCCTGCTGAAATCAGTGTATGTCGATCGGGTATCCACGCAAGTGAATTGACAGAATTGAAGTGACCACCTTTTTGCACATCCAGAGTCTTGAGTAAGCTAAAGTTTTCGGCATCCCATATTCTGACGGTTTTATCCCGAGAGGCAGTCACTAAGATTTGCATTTCTGCTATGTACAATATTTTATTTATAGTGTACCAATGACCAGGTTCACTGCATACTTCTTCATTATCTATCAAATGCCTTACCGTAAAATGAGCATCACGACTTCCCGAAATTAGATATCTGTCAGCGATGGTAGTCATCGAAAACACTGAATTTTTGTGGGCATTTTTTATGATCCCTATCTGATTCCAACTTTTAGTATCTATCATATAGATATGATTGTCACTACTTCCTATGTACAATGTGTCCGTATTGATATCATGAGTGATACATCGCAGCCCCTGTGTAGAAAGCCTTCTTGAAAAAACGGGTTGCATATCCTTGGTATTCCATACACAAAAGAATCCATCACCGCTTACAGAAATCAATATGTCCGGTGAGTAACTATACACATCAAAAACACTGCCTTTGTGATACGCACTGCGCTTCAATATGTGATTTAGACCAGTATCAATCCAATACAAGTGACCATGCATGTCCCCGGTGACGATGATAGAAGAGCCTTTGATCTGTGTACCGCAAAACAGCTTTGCATCTGTGCTTGCAATGAGCATACCATCCAATACACCTTCTTGGGAAGACCATTTTACCAGCCAACCGTCACCAGCTAAAGAATAAAAACCTGACTGGTCATCAGCCGTTATAAGGCCATATACCGCAGAAGTATGACCTGAATAGTCATTTTTTTTTTGTACAATCAGCGAATCCAAGGAATATTACTTATTTTTGAACTTCCATAAAAAATAATAATTTTTCTTCATATTTGCGACTATGACTAATTTTTATGCTGCTCAAGTATCAGTACGATAATAGAATAGTCCAATACTTTTAATATCAATAGTGGTAAAATAGTTTAGAATTTATTAATTTGATTTTTTTTATAATACATATTTAGATTCCCATGCCATTGATATATAGGACGGACGTTTTGCCTTCAGGTCATTATGGGATGTGGCACAATATAGAAGGTGATGCTTTTTTTCTGGATAACATGTCGCTTTTTGATGAAGAAATACAAGAGATATCCCTTCTAAAAGGTAGGAAAAAATCTGAGTGGCTTTCTTCCAGATATCTCTTGCATGTACTCACTGACATGGATGTGCGTGGCGCATGTGTAAAAGATGAATTTGGAAAACCATATATCAAAGGGATGAACTATTTTATATCTATCAGCCACACCTCTGATTATACGGTAGCCATTGGTTCATATCTGCCTGCTGGCATCGATATACAAGTGATTGTACCAAAAATCGAGCGAATAGCACATCGATTTATAAGTGCTGAAGAGTTTGATTACATACCTGACGAGCAAAAGATATTTTATTATCACGCCATTTGGGGTGCTAAAGAATCTTTGTACAAAGCATATGGAAAAAAAGAGCTTGATTTTAAAAGAAATATATTTGTTAAGAGCTTTGTTTTTGAGCCCAAAGGCTTTTTCTTCAAAGGCACCGTCCAAAAAGATGAATATTATATGGATTTTACCTTATTTTGCAAACAATTTCAAAATCTGATTTTAGTCTATGCCATTCAATCTTAGATTTCTACACTTTTTTCTGTTTTTATTGTTATCCACACTATGGATGTGCAAACAAAAGTCAGCGGTAAGTAGTCCTGAATCTGACACTCCGCCGATATATGCATCTGAAGAATTTAGCGATTTTTATCAACAGTTTAGCCATGACAGTGTTTTCCAGATGGAGCATATAGTTTTTCCATTGGAGGGACAAAGGCGGCAGATAGATAGTTTGGACATTCAAGATCCTGATTTTCGTTGGCAAAGTCATGATTGGATCATCCATAAACCTTATAATGATTTGAATGGTACTTTTTCGAGAGAGTTTATAGACATAGGCGGAATAGTCATTGAAAGAATCACTGATGAATCTGGAACATACTCCATGGAAAGGAGATTTGGCAGACTTTCATCTGGGTGGCATTTGATTTATTACAAGGAATTAGGAATGTATTGATCTTTCAAGCATTTCATTTAGATATATAGTTTTATCTCATGTCCAATGAAATTGTCGGGTGAGAAAAAAAAATAAAATTTTACCATTACAAACATTTGAATAATGGCTTATCATCAAAACGACTTTAAAAAGTTACTTTTTTAATATAATATAATTATACTTAACATAATACACAGCAATCACTATTGAAATGAAAAATATCTTTTGTATTATCTTTATACTGAGCACCACTGTTTTATTGCATGGTCAGTCGTTTTGGAAAAAAACTGAAGAATCAAGGATCCAGCTTAGATCTTCTCAAAACAGATCTATCATCCCTGATGCATATGATACTTACACGCTAAATATAGACGCCATGCGTACCTATCTGACTGATGCTCCCATGGAGCAGGATGCTGACAGGAAGCAAAAAGAGTTGATTCTTGACATCCCTATGACTGATGGAACATTAGAAAAATTTAAAGTATATGAGTCACCTGTGATGCAAGAAAAAATTTCAGCGCGCTATCCGTCTATCAAGTCATACAAAGCATACTCAGTCACCAATAAATCCCGCAATATGAGATTTACGCTGGCTCCCAATGGGTATCATGCATCCATTAATACATTGGAAGGAGAAGCGTATATTGATCCATATTCCAGCGAAAATATAACTGAATACATAGTATATAATGTAGCTGATGACCATTCAGCTGATTACAAAGGGGTAGAAATTTGCGGAGTGGAAGATACTGAAAGACCTAATATATCGTACTTCAGACCTTCACAAAGGAATGCACCAGCAGTCGAACTTCGAGTGTATAAACTTGCTATGGCTTGTAGTGGTGAGTGGGGTATAAAGAGAGGGACTGTAGCTTTGGCACTGGCAGACATGAATACTATGGTTGCCAGGATGAACAGCATGTATGAAAAAGATATGGCTATGAGGTTTGTATTGATCGATGATAATGATAAACTCATATTTTTGGATCCCGCCACAGATCCATATACCACTCCCGAAAGTGGCAGAACTACGCTTGGCAACAATACAAATATTCTCAATCAAAGAGTAGCATCGACTTTATATGATATCGGCCATGTACTACTACCTTGTACGGATATAGGTGGTGTGGCGCAAGGAGGTTCTGCTTGTCAGTCCAACAAAGGTAATGGGGTGACTTGTCACCTCACCCAAAGCTTATCGGTCATAGTCACTCGTGTCATGGCACACGAAATAGGCCATCAGTTTAATGCATCTCACACCTGGAATATTTGTCAGCCGACGGTGACCGAAACAGCTGTGCAAAGGGCAGCTGGATTTGCGTATGAACCAGGTAGTGGTTCTACCATCATGTCATATGCCGGATCATGCGGTTCAGACGATATAGCCAGTGATAATGATGATTACTTCCACGTAGCATCTTTGGAACAAATGACCGCCAAAACCACCAGTGGGGGCAATGCATTTAGTTGTGCTGACATATTGATACCTGGCAATAGGTATCCGGTCATCGTCAGCAAATCTCCCAACGTAACCATACCTCACAAAACCCCATTTGAACTTATAGTCAAAGCTACCGACGAAGATGGGGATGCTTTGACGTACACCTGGGAGCAATATGACCTTGGAGAGTCCATCGCTTTAGGCTCAACATCACCTACAGCACCGCTATTTAGATCCAATCGTCCTTCGGCGTCGGGAGATGTCAGATTCTTACCTAGGCGTGAAGACATCTTGTCAGGCAATTTTACATCAAAAACAGAAGTACTGCCTGATACTGATAGAAAATTAAATTTCAAAATCACAGTAAGAGACAATAGTGCCCAGGCTGGTGGGGTAGTTTGGGAGAATGTTGCACTTAATGTAACTTCCCAAGCCGGACCATTTAAGATCACCTTCCCTTCGACAGCCAATACCTTCAAAGTAGGACAGAATATAAATGTCACCTGGGATGTCGCCAAAACTAATGAAGCTCCTGTCAGCTGTAAATTGGTAAATATATATGGATCAGTATCAGCAGCACTCAGGACCGATGATGCTAACTTAATACCACTGGCGCTCAATGTGCCGAATGATGGGTCGCAGGAAGTCACGATACCAAACAACGTGACCAATTTTTTCAGGATCGTAATCAAGGCAGTGGACAATATATTTCTGACAGGCTCTCCACTTCCTTCCAAGATTGAAATTTCGACCACGCCTGGTTTTTATTTCGAACCTTCGCAGACATTTACAAAAATATGCCAGCCCGGACAAGGCAAAGTAGAGATCAATACTTTAGCATTTGGAGGTTTTAGCGGGACGGTCAGCTATTCATTAATATCTGGCCTTCCAGCAGGAGCCATAGCAACATTTAGCCCCACTTCTGCCAAACCAGGTGAAAAAGTCACTTTAACCATTGAGACTAAAGATGTTATAGGCGATCAAAATGCTAATCTGGTGATCAAGGCAGTAGCTGTAGGATTGGATTCTGTCCAAAGGACGATCAATCTGCAAGTAAAAGGAAACAATCTGAGTGGACTAAATACGCTGACCCCTGCCAATGGTATCAGTGGGGTCACCTCTGTCAAATTCAATTGGAGAAAGATTGCGGACGCAGAAAACTACGACTTTCAGTTGGCTACTAGTCCAGATTTCAATATCACTAATATGGTAGTATCGAATGAAGTTACTGATACAACCTTTGCACCTGCAAATATACTTAAAAAGACCACCATCCATTACTGGAGAGTACGTGCCAAAAACGAATGTGGCGCAGGCAACTGGTCTGTGGTTAAGGCTTTTATGACCGAAGCATTGGCATGCAAAACCTATGAATCTGGTGTACAGGCCATCAATATTTCTGCATCTGGCTCGCCAACGGTCGAACTCGAAATACAAGTATTTGACGAGGGCAGTGTTAGTGATGTCAACGTCAAAATGATCAGGGCAGACCATTCAAGAGTGGTAGATCTGGTCACTTTTTTGGTGGCTCCTTCTGGCAAAGAAACTACGCTGTGGAGTCGAAAATGTGGCACTACTCAAAATGTATTTGTGGGTCTGGATGATCAATCATCAGATTTTTTTCAATGCCCCATCAATACTGGCAATGTATATCGACCCGATGATCCATTATCTGCATTGAACGGTGAGTCGATCAAAGGTGCCTGGAAACTTAGGATGGAAGATAAACAATCTGGTTCGGGTGGTCGTCTGACAGAAATGAATCTCGAACTTTGCTCCAATATCACCCTTGACCAGCCTTTTTTGGTCAAAAATGATACACTAAAGATTCATCCCGGCAATCAAAGTCCCATTACTAATCTTTTACTTCTGGCAAATGATAATAATAATACCGCAGTGCAGTTGATCTACACCATCGTCATGACTCCACTACATGGAAATTTATTATACAATGGCAGTCCGATAGGCCCGGGAGCGCAGTTTACCCAAGCTGACATCAATGCTTCCAAGATAAAGTTTGTGGCAAATACTACCACAAATAGTGCTGATTTCTTTACGTTTACCGTAACAGATGGTCAGGGAGGGTGGATAGCTATCAGCCCATTTAATATCCAAATAAATCAAAATTTTGTCAATTCAGCCAATGATTTTATTTTGACCAATGAAGTATATGTGGCACCAAACCCTACTACAGATGTTATTCAGATCACTTTGAGTGGAAAAGCGATAGGATTGACAAAGTATTACGTAACTGATTTGGCCGGAAGAAATATCGTGGAGGGAAGTCTGTCAGGTAGTCAAGATATTATCCAATTGCAGAGCTTGCAAAGTGGCGTATATTTTATCAAATTGACTGATGGAAAAAATATGGTGACCAAAAGAGTGATTAAGATTTAGTCATTGACTTCTATCCTGTCAGATCATTATTATTGCCAATAAATTATATATCTTTGTGTCTGATATTTCTACATGAGCAACAAAAGTAACCAAGGCAGTTTTATAGAATTTTTAAAGAGTAAGGCATTTGTGAAGCAATTACTGTACATAGTATTAGGATTTGGTTTCCTGATATTTGCTATTCAATTGTGGTTGAGTTTTTATACCAATCACGGTCAAAAGCTTGAACTACCAGAGTTTGTAGGGATGGAAGTATCTGCCGCACAAAGGCTGGCGGACGAGAGGGATTTTGAGATAGTAGTCAATGACTCTGTATTTGTTGTTGGAAAAGCTGGCGGCTTCATCACCGACCAAAATCCCAAGCCAAAATCCTTGGTCAAAGAAAAGCGAAAAATTTATGTCACTGTCACTAAATATGGCACTGAAACAATTAAGGTCAGTGACTTACCTATATTGTATGGAAATGCTTTTGATCAAAAAAAGACAGAACTAAAGTATAGAGACTTGGAGAGTAATATCAAAGGATATGCTTACGACCCTGGTGAGCCCGACCATATATTGGAAGTATATTACAATGAAGAACTGATAATATCAAGAGACATCAAAAAAAATGATCTCGAAATACCCAAAGGAGCCCAATTGGATTTTATATTGTCTAAGCAAGAAGGGGGCGATGTGGTGATACCCGACCTTAGATGTCTGGATACTGATGAAGCCAGGTTTATGTTGGAGAGTAGCAAATTATTATTGGGGGATATTATACGAAAAGCTACAGTCGAACCAGACGCAATCATGTACGTCGTATCTCAATCTCCTCCATATGATGGAATAAGTAATATCAAGATGGGTGAAAAGATAAATATCACTGTTTCATCCACAAAACCTTCTGATTGCCAATAGGCAAGATACTTCATTTAAAATAAAATAGCTCTATATGAACGATATCACAGTAGAAGAATTAAGACAAAAAAGGGAAGCAGGAGAAGATTTCATATTTTTGGATGTGAGGGAAGCTCATGAATATCAAGAGTTTAATCTTGGAGCTCGTCTCATTCCTTTAGGAATACTTCCGGCGGTCATTTCGGAATTGATGGATCAAAAAGATAAAGAAATTGTAGTACATTGCAGATCTGGTGCCAGAAGCGGGTCAGCTAAAATTACCATGACTCAGATGGGATTTAGTAAGGTCAGAAACCTGTTGGGTGGGGTACTGGAGTGGCAAAGAGTGTATGGTCAATAGTGTCACCCAATATTTTCATGCCACCGCAAAACAAAGGTATATTGTACAAATTTTTTGTAGTCATCTGAGTTTTGAGTCCACTCGCAAAATAAGTTTTTAGGTTAAAGGTTGATAATGTTGATAAGGTTGATGGTTGATTATTTAAAATTCATACATTCAACATTTAAAATAATTTATATTTCGTCCTTCGTCCTTCATCAGAGATGATGTCCACATCTATTGCAGTAGGCAGCACTGGTTTCATGACCATCTTTTGAACAATTTGGACAAGCGAAATTGCTTACTTCTATTCCTTTGTTGATCAGAGATGATGTCACGATCCCAGTAGGAACAGCTATAATGACATAACCCATCAACATTATAATCCCTGCCACTAGCTGGCCAAAAGGCGTGACTGGTGATATATCTCCATATCCCACGGTGGTAATAGTGACAATGGCCCAATATATACTCCTAGGGATACTGTCAAAATTCTGATTTACATCATGTTCTACCAAATACATGATAGAGCCAAAGATACACACCAGAATGATGATAGTAGTGGTAAAAATGATGATTTTATTTCTACTTTCTATAAGTGCATCCATAATGAAATTTCCTTGGTCAATAAAACGATCAAGTTTAAATATCCTGAATACTCTCAGTAATCGCAGGCCTCTTACGATCATCAACGAATGTACACCAGGAACTAAAATAGTCAGATAACTTGGTAATATTGACAGTAGATCGATGATACCAAAAAAACTAAAAATATAGTATCTGGGTTTATAGACGCTATAGATTCTTAAGAAGTATTCTATGGTAAAAAAGATGGTAAATATCCATTCCAATATAAAAAATGTATGTGGGTACAAGGCATAGTATTTCGGTACTGTCTCCAGCATCAGAGTAGCAATGCTCACAAATATCATGATCAATAATATCACGTCAAACCACCTCCCAGCTGGAGTTTCTGCTTCAAATATGATTTCGTGCAACTTTTCCCTAAAAGGTGAAAAACCTTCTGGCTTACGCTTAAGCTCTCTTTTTTTAAATACGTCTCTGGTCATTCTACATATTCTTTTCTAAATACCAGCGCATATAGATTATTCTCTAGCTGCAGGTATCCGTGTTCGTAGCAAAAGCGATACACTTTGCCCGTTTTAGTCTTATACTCATTGGTAAAATAAGAAAATCTGAATCCTTCATCAAGCAAAGCTGTCTTTGTGACTGTCGCTTTACCCGTTGGGTTTAATGCTTCGAGGATGCGTCTGTTTTTGCGCAGGATATTATTGATGTTGCGCATAAATTTATTCTGATCGGTATTTTGTTTGTTAAAATGTGTTGTACGGCATTGGTCACAACAAAATTTTTTATCTTGTCTTCCTTCAAATTCATCACCACATTCGAGGCATTTTCTTTTTTCCATATCGATACAATATTTAGGTAAAGTTACTTAAGAATGTCATAATGCTTGAATATTTTAATAGATTTTTATCAAATCTGATTTTCAATTTCTCTAAAAAAACACGGTGGCCATTGACTGAAGATTGAAAATAACTTGTCCATAGTTAGTACATTAAGAGTATGTTTAAAATCCCATCATTTGTCTGCAAGCGGCAAATTTCATTTTATACTGCGTTATATTTTTCGTTGTAACTACCAGTTACGACTGCAAAATATACCTTGTCTAAAATTAAATTTGCTCGCTTTCGCTCAAACATG
>JBATLS010000596.1:0-8105 GCA_049289435.1 Saprospiraceae bacterium
GTTTATTTGTTGCCATTGTGCCATATATTTGAACTTAGAACAAATATATAACAAATAATTTTCAACGGCCTCATTGACGGCCTGATTTTCTTAATTTAACTTAATTTAACTTAATGCAATAAATTGATGACTTTTACATAAATCGTTGAAAAACAGTATAAAACAAAAAAGTCCTTAATCAATTAAGATTAAGGACTTTTAATGTTTTGTTGACCCACTAGGACTCGAACCTAGAATGACGGTACCAAAAACCGGAGTGTTACCATTACACCATGGGTCATTCACTCAATGCGGGCGCAAAGATAAGTACAATTAAAGATAATTTAATAAATTTTAAGTCTCTTTTTTTAATAATTGTTATATTTTTGTGGCTTATTACAAACCAATGAGTACCTGGTCTGAATATCTTGCCACACCCACCCGAACGATTAAGTTCGCTATACTTGCTGTGATCAGTATCAGTACAGTGGCTACTTTTTCGAAATTTATGATTTGGAATGAGACGCGGACAGGGATCAACATTAATGATCCTTTGCTCAATTTGATTGGCCCATATGACCTGACCTTATTGATAGGATTGATGACCAATCTATCTATCCTGATAGGACTGATATATATCTTCAAATTGCCTATTAATTCAATTTACTTCTTCTTAGCGGCCATCGTCATTTGTTTACTTAGGGCATCTACATTGTACTTTGTGGTTTTGGAGCCACCGATCAACATCATACCACTAAAAGATCCCATCATCGAATCATTGTTTTACGGAGGCTCCGTCTTACAAAAAGACCTGTTTTTCAGTGGGCACACTGCCAATATCATCATTATCGGATTATTATCTGAAAACATATGGCTCAAGAGAACCATACTATTCATTGCTTTAATAGTAGGTACGATGTTGGTACTTCAACATGTCCACTACTCCGTCGATGTCATCTTAGCGCCAGTGTTTGCCATTTTGGCTTATAAAGTCAGCATACACTTAGGAAACATTCTGATCATCAATGATCTCCATGTAGAAAAAAAAAGTGGCCTCATAACCCAGGAAATCGGTATTAAAAATACATACTAGTTCTTTATCTTGACAGAGCACTAAGCCCAAACTTTACACCCTTCTGTACAGTTGGTACATATGTCTATTTGGTCTCTGCCCAATATCAACTTTGCTCTGAACTCTTTATATGAAGCTCCCTGCCAAATATCTTTAAATTTGGTCGTCCTCAGATCTCCCAACTTATGGATGGCGTCTTTATCAAAACAGCAAGGAACTACCCAGCCGTCCCACGTGATGACACAAGAATGCCACAGTTTCCAGCAATGATTGAGCAGTTCATTTTTGACCTTATAAGTACCATCTTCCTGCTTTCGGTATCTTGAGTATTGATCTAAAGTAGGGATGAGTTGATTGCCATATTTATAATCATATACTTGCGCAGTTTTCAGTTTTACTTCATCTACACCTATCTCTTCAGCGAGTCTGTATATCTCCGGGATTTGATGTTCGTTGGGTCTTACGACCAAAAACTGAAAAATAATGTGTGGAGTCCGTGATTTAAGTTGTCTTTTCCACTTGACGATATTGCGTGCTCCTTGTAGTACGACATCCAGCTTTCCTTCTTTGCGATAGTTTTCGTACACTTCCTGGGTGGTGCCATCCACAGATATAATCATACGGTCGAGCCCAGATTCTATGGTTTTTTTTGCATTCTCATCATTCAGAAAATGTCCGTTGGTTGACGTGATGGTATAAATACCTTTGGATGACGCATGTGATACCATATCCAAAAACTTTGGATTGATGTAAGGCTCGCCTTGAAAATAAAATATAAGATAAGTCAAGTCAACATGCATTTCATCGATGATGGATCTGAAGAAATCTTCTTTGAGATTGCCCGTATCCCGGCTAAAACTGCGCAACCCCGAAGGGCACTCGGGACACTTGAGATTGCATGCCGTGGTTGGTTCGATGGAGATCGTCATCGGCACACCCCACTGTACAGGGACTTTAGATACTTTAGTCAGTAGATAGGAAAAATATATTTTGGTCATATTCCATACTCTTCTGATGGTCAGTTTTTTTATAAATCCCAGTATGTCATGAAGGTATATTTTCATTCGTCACAAATTAACCATAAAGCTCGTAATGGATCTGAGACTTATCGTACTTCAGATCAATCATCAGATGAGCGACTGCCTGATCGATCATCTGTGACCAACCACAGATGTAAAAATGTCTGTCGGGATGTACTTGCTGATATCGGGACATATAAACATCGTGTACGTAACCTTGATGATGTACCCCTTGACTGTGTTCTCTCGAGAGAGCAATCGAATAGTCAAAATTAGGATGTTCTTCTTTTATTTTCTCAAACTCTTCTTGATATAAAATGCCCTGACTATACCTCGTACCAAATATCAGATGTATATGATTAAAATCCATCTCTTGAGAAATGACGTGTCTGACCATACTTATGAATGGGGCCACCCCTGTACCTGTGCACACCATGATGATGTCTTTTGTGAGATCATTAGGCAGTACAAATCCTCCGTCTGGCCCTTTAAACTTTAAGATGGTGCCTATCTGGGCTTCATCAAAGAGATATTTTGTACCCAATCCCTCCTCCGACCTAACGATACAAAACTCCAGTACATTGCTCCCATCCGGATCATTGGCTATAGAGTAGCTCCGCCATCTGTGGAGTCGCTTTTCGCTGACGGGTAGATCTATCGTGACAAACTGACCAGGCAGAAAATCAAAACCTTCGTCATCACCATCTACATTGACCACAAATTGTCTGGTAGTGGGCGACATATCTTGTATATCTGTGATTGTTCCGTTGTACCACTTAGTAGGCATGATGCTGATTTGTTTTTTTATTGTGATATCAATGGCAAATATCTCTCTTGTATCACGTTCATATGATGTATCACATGGCCAGTGAGTGTAAATCCCAGTGCCAGTACCGAAATTTCAGCATTGGAACTGATCCCTGTGCTCATCAATTCTTCATCATCAAAACTACGAAACATACATATTGTTGCATTTCTCACCGCCGCAAACTCTTCGAGCAATCCATCCAAAGACCGACGGCTGGCAGATGCCGAGGCAGCAAATAAGTTTTCATCAAAACCCGGTAACTTGGTATTGTCCTTTCTTGCAAATCTCAACGCTCTGTAAACAAATATTCGCTCAGCGTCTATGATGTGTTGTATGATATCATGGATGGTCCATTTGCCAGGCGCATATATTTGATGGCCAAGGCGATTCATTTGTTCTTCTGATGCCAGCATATAGCCAGATCCAAATTGATTCATAGCTTCGAGGAGTTCGATATCAGGTACTTGATGGATATATCGGTCGAAGTACTCTGGCAATGTCTGGATATCGCTTTTTGTCATAACTGCGGATATTAAATATATTTTTGCTTGAGTATGCTATGGTGGTGTTTGGTATGGTAGGTATTCCACATCAATATCTCTCTCAAGGTAAGTTTTCCCAAGAGCGGATGGGGCAGCAATATCGTATCTAAATCCTTGGGGCTGATCTTTTGGGTTTGGGCATTGATTTGTTCGTTGAGCTTCGTCAGTTTTTCAAACCACATAGATCGTTCATTGGGTTCGGATGTGGGCATATTTACTGAAAAAGGGGAGACCAATCCTTGTCGCTCTGAGAGTTTTGTATGATACTTTTCTACGATTTCGTCCAAGTTTCGGGTAGCTCGGTTATTTTTCCCAAATTTCCACTTTAATAAAAATTTAGGCATTTTGAGTGCTTTCAATAATGGCGTACTGCTTTGTACCAAATGGATGACATGCTGACCTGGTGTCCACTTACCTTCCAGCTCCTTTGACCAGAAAGCCGCATCCTGGCTACCGAAAAAGTCTTTCAGATCTTGGGTATTTGTGTTAAGTAGTGCGGAGATTTCTTTTGGTTCCATGGTTGGTTTTAAATTTAATGTACATTATTTTTTATTCTTTATTGGCCAATTGACCACAAGCTGCATCGATATCCTTTCCTCTACTTCTCCTTACCGTGACCATGATTTCCTGATGTCTGAGATACCGGGCAAAAGCATTTATTTTATCTTCGTTGGCCTTGACATATTCAGATCCATCGATAGGATTATATTCTATGATATTGACTTTGACAGGAAATAATTTACAGAGCTTGACCAGATTTTTGGCATCATCAATACTGTCATTAAAGTTCTGAAAAGCGATGTATTCGTAGCTGATCTTATTGCCTGTCTTTTCATAAAAATAGACCAGAGACTCCATCAGTATTTCCAGATTATTCTGCTCATTGATGGGCATGATCTCATTGCGTTTGGTATCATCTGCGGCGTGTAGTGATAGAGCCAGATTAAACCTGACATCATCATCAGCCAGTTTTCTGATCATCTTGGCAATACCTGCCGTGCTTACGGTGATCCTTTTGGGAGAGATATTGAGGCCGAAAGGCTCGGTGAGCATAGCCACGCTGTCCAATGTACTTGAGTAAGCCAATAACGGCTCGCCCATCCCCATATATACTACGTTGGTCAATGGATGTCCAAAAGTCTCCATACATTGCTGATTGACCAGCACATATTGATCATAAATCTCTGCACCATCCAGATTGCGTACCCTCTTCATCTGGCCTGTCGCACAAAACTTGCATGTCAGACTGCACCCCACCTGGGTAGAAACACACACCGTAAATCTTTGATCGTCTGGCACAGGGATGAGTACAGACTCTATCTTATGTCCGTCATACAAAGTAAATCTTGATTTGATCGTACCATCGCTGCTCCTCTGGACTTTATCTGTCTGAATCGATCTGATCACAAACTTTTCATTCAACTTTTCCCTCAGAGACTTTGACAAATTGGACATTTCATCAAAAGAACAGGCTGATTTTTGCCACAGCCATTCATAAATCTGTTTAGACCTGAAAGATGGTTCGCCCATCGCTATCAGGTTTTCGTTGATCTGCTCCAAGGGGAGTTTACGTATGTCCATCCGGATGACTTCTAGCATGACACAAAGGTAAGCATTTCATTCCAAAACCATTCATGGGCGCCGTTAAGTCTTTAGCTGTTTGGCTTTAGGGGTTGGTCTTTAGTCTTTAGGTTGTTGGGTTCTTAGCTTGTTGGGGGTTGAGAAGTTCTAAACATTTAAAATAATAAAATTTAACATTCAACATAATTTAATAGTTTTAGGAATCAACCATCTATAATTAATCATTCTAAAACTTTCAACTCTTAACATTTAACTTTTAAAATATGAAATATGAAATTTTAGTCTTTTAGCTAAACAGGAAGGAGATATCATCCTTTGTCAAGCTTTTGAAAAACGCTGTATCTTCCTGTACTATTTCTTGAGAGATGCTCTTCTTTTTCTCCTGAAGCAGGATGATCTTTTCTTCTACACTTTCTTTGCAGATCATCTTGTAGGCAAATATTTTATTCTTTTGGCCTATACGATGGGTTCGGTCTATGGCTTGTTGCTCTACCGCTGGATTCCACCAGGGATCGACGATATAGACGTAGTCTGCTTCTGTCAAATTGAGGCCCACGCCTCCTGCTTTGAGCGATATCAGGAAGATATTGATGTCTTTACTATTTTGAAATAAATCTACCTGCTCTTGTCGCTGTATGGCAGGTGTACTACCATCCAGATAACAATATGAAATCTTCTTTTGGTCGAGCTCTTCTCTGATGAGTGCCAGCATCTCTGTAAATTGAGAGAAGACCAACATTTTGTGATCGCCCATATTTTCATCCAATTCTCTAAATAACTCCTCGATCTTTATGCCCTTGACCGGCTTGATATCTTTGTCTTTGATCAGTCGGGGGTCATCACAAATCTGACGCAATCGGAGCAGACCCTCCAGGATATATACGCCGGCTTTTGCCATCCCATCGGTATCTATTTTTTGCATGAGCGCATGCCTGTAGTAATCTTTATATTCGTCATAGATTGCTTTTTGGGCTTTACCCATTTGGCACCACAGTATGACTTCTGTTTTTTCGGGGAGATCAGGAGCTACTTCTGTCTTGGTGCGTCTCAGCATAAATGGCTTTATCAGGTTCCTCAGAAACAAACTGGCTGATTTATCCCCCAGCTTGTCTATGGGATTGGCAAATTGTGTACGGAAGAAATCCTTGCTCCCTAGCAAACCGGGATTCAGAAAATTAAACTGCGCATAGATATCAAAAGTATTGTTTTGCAATGGCGTACCACTAAGTATAAATTTATTTCTGGCTTTCAGTAGTTGAACAGCTTTAGTGGACATAGCATCTGGATTTTTGATCGCCTGACTTTCGTCCAATATGATGTATTCCCACTCATATTTTACGAGAGCTTCTATGTCATTTCTCACTATACCGTATGAAGAAATGATGATGTCATAATCATTAAAATGATCTTGCGAAAACTCTCTGTCCACTCCATAAAAAAGATGGTATGTCAGGTCAGGAGCAAACTTTTTTAGTTCGTTTTCCCAGTTGTATATCAGAGATGTGGGACATACGATCAGGCTAGTAGGTCGATTGTACTTTTTCTTCAGGAATGACAAAAAGGTGATGGCTTGCAGTGTCTTACCCAGCCCCATATCATCTGCCAGACATCCACCCCATGATATCTCGTCCAGCACCTGCATCCATTGGTATCCTGCCTCCTGATAAGGACGGAGCGTCGCCTGAATATCTGATGGTATGGGTTGTGGGTTGATGTTTTCAATATTTAGCAGTTTTTGCTTTTTATCTTCAATCTCTGCCAAGATCGCCTCGTCATCTATCTGGTCAAAAAGGACATCTATGATATTGAAATGCTTTTTACTGACCTTCAAGCCTTCTTTATCGTCCACCCCAAATTTGAAGAGATTGCTGTATTTTTTGATCCATTCTTCAGGCATCATACCAAACGAACCATCCCCCAATACCACAAAATCCTGCCCATTGAGGATGGCCTTGCGAATGTCTCTGAAACTCATCTCCTGATCACCCCACGCTGCGATGATTTTGATATCAAACCAGTCTATGCCACTGCTTACCTTCATGTCCCAGGTAGGCGTAGAAGTATTGTACTTAAACCGCTTCAGGTCACTAAAACCAATGACTTTGATATTGTCAGCGAGCAGCTGTTGACTAAAGTTGATAAACCACTGGTGCTTCATGACATCCTCAAAAGGCAGTGTAAAATATGGGGAGTACGTCTGTAATCTGAATTGAGGATGCAATGTTCGTATATACTCTACAAATGCGTCTTCTTCATCTTTTTGTCTGATCAGCATGGCTTCATTGCCAGTGGCATCACCGATCGTAAAGTTTCTGGTGTCCATCATTTCAATCGAAAGATCATCATACAGAAATTTTGGAGAAATCATCAAAAATTTGTTTTCAAATTCTCTAAGGTGAATACACGGTATCATCTCCGCTTCTATCACTGCCATAGACAGGGATTCAGGAATTTCTACATTGTACTTTTTTGACAATGGGTATAGTATTTCCTTGATGACGTGTTGCTTGTGCGCCAAAGGAAAATTGAGTGACCCATTGGGCATAGTCTCCAGTAAGATGTTGAGTTCCATTTTATTGTGCAGATATAATCTATCTTCGGAAAGTATGATTCTACCCTGAAAAATCCTGATGTCATCATTGATCCCAATGACTTCATGACCTTCTTCATCTACAAAAGTAGTCTTCATGGTGATGAATTTATCATTGGTCAGTATCCGTAGTTTAGGATGTAGTTTATCCTTGCCAAGGGTTACTTCTTTTAGATTGGATTTTGCAAAATTATCGCCATCTAAAAGTACCTTGATTTTAGGCCACTCAGCCAGGACATGCCAGTGATCTTCGAGTTTTTCAAAAAAATATCTGAGATACAATTTAGTGGTCGTATCATTGAGTTGAGAAGAAAACGTGGAGTAAGACTGCGTATAAAAACCAGTAGCAACAAAATCTTTATACACCATAAAGCTGAAATCCATCAGTATTTTATATTTATCTTCTTCTACCACATTGAGCAGGTGGAGATGATCGTCTTTGTTGATTTGTATCCGGGTGATTTTTTCATCCCCTTTTTTTGATGTTTCACTTTTGTACGCATCGATTTTGACC
>JBATLS010000597.1:0-5693 GCA_049289435.1 Saprospiraceae bacterium
TTGAAACCAGTGGCAATTGAAAATGGACATTGCATTCAACAATTTTATCAAATTTTGCCGCAATATAATTTTGCGAATCATCACACTTTTTTCCATATTTCTTTGACTCGGGGTCTGGTGTTCTGAAATCATAAATCGTATTTCGTATTTCGTATTTCGTATTTCTACATCCATTTTTTATTTGATGCTTGTACTTTATACAAAATCAAATCGCACAGTTGTTGACCTTCCTTCAAGCTAATATACGGTATTCCGACCCCGCCTGATGCGGTATAGATGGACAAGCTGCATAGATGGTGACGTGTCTGATATGGAGATTGGTGGAGTTCTACCGCCTGGATTTTAAACATCGGCATGACTTCTTCTTTCTCCCCAAAGATACCACCTCTGATATGCAATAGCTGATCATCAAAGCGGTATGCTTTTTTACGATACGAAAGATACCTCCTGATGATCAATAAAAGACCAAACAATATCACAGCCAACGATTTGACATACTCTTCATACCAAATCCCCATGGTGATTATGATCAATAATAATACGGATACAATCAAAGCGAATCTCTTAAAATATCTGACGTCCACTGGTCTTTGTTGCATTTGGTCCAAGTCGTTGTCACCGAATAAAGTGGTGACCACCTGATCAATATGCAATTGCTCACATCCAGGGATAGTGATATTTTGCTTGATTTTAAGTGCAGAGCTGGAAGCCTGATGCAATGCCAGATCTTTGTATCCGACGAGACGCTTCAATAGATTGTCAGACCAGGAGATAAATTGTATTTTGTGGTCTATGGCCGACACTTCTCTACGAGTGAAAAGTCCGCTCACCACCTTAAACCCATGATCCGATCTCAAAAACTGCAAATCATAATGCTTGACCACAGATCGAATCATTGAAATAGCTATTGAAACAATGAGAAATAGCATGGCTAATGCCAAAATAACATCTAAACTAAATTCCAAACTTGGTACATTTTCAGAATAATCGTCCACATCCAAACCAACCTCCTGGAGACTTTGGTATATCCAAATAAAAAATACAAAAATCAGTCCGCCTGATCTGAGATGATTTTCAGTAATGCCTACCTTCAATAGTTTTGCAACAGAAATGCCCATGATCAGCTTAAATATTGGCAACATTTCCTTCTCTTGTTCTGACGGTGATGTAGGTATTTTTGCGTTTTTCCTTTTACCCTCCAACACCATATCCCTGAGTGCATAAGCTTTTTCTGAGTCAAGTGCATGAAATTCAAATTCATTTTTATCTGAACCTGCAGTATCTACTTTGAGTTTGAGGACTGAGAAAAACTGGTGGATAATGTTTTGCTCAAAATTGATGGTCTGAATCCTTTCAAAAGGGATAGATGTCTTTTTCCGGCTAAATACGCCCGTATGTATCACCAATTCGTCATTGACCACCATAAAATATGTCCTGAAAAAATTTACTAAAGCATATATCATTGAGAGTCCTGCAGTTGCAATGACCATGTAAATCAGATAATCAACTTTCTTTTTTGAACTCCCAATAAATATCACCAAAATAACCGGAAGCAATTGCCGCCCGACGATATTGATGGTTTTGAATAAGATCATCAGGATGGCTACATAAGATTGACGGTTCGGTTGAGAAAAATCAAAGTCACTCTTCCTCATCTATCGCTACTTTGTCTGTTATAAATGACTTTAGGTTATTTGCCATCCTCATAGTCAAGCCCGGAATCTTTAGATCACTCGAGCTACCACCTGCCGTGTATAAAGACAACACTGCCAAATCAAAAAACCTGTTGATCGGCCCCTGTTCAATCTCACAATGCTGCACCCTATTGAATGGTATCACAATCACAGATCTAAAAAAGACCCCTGACTTAAACAATATATCCCTTTCTCTAAGCGCATACCCTTGATAATCATAGCTTTTGGACGCAAAGATCAAAAGTGTGGAAGATAACACTATGCCAGCGATCAGCGCAATGATTCCTATCGGATAGCCAAACAATTCTTGGATGAATATGCCTACCACAATATAAGCTATGATCAGCACCACCAAAAATATTGTATAAGAATATATCAGTACCTTTTTGTAAGTCAACGCCAGAGGTGAAAAGGTAATAGTTTCAACCGTGGGCAGATGTACAGTTTCAAGCTGATGATTACGGAAGTCTGAATTCATATTTTAATATTTGAAATTTATAGAGTCACAAGGTAATTTATATTTGTATTTTAACAAAAAGAGATTAAGATTCTATACCCATGTCGTTGATTCTAAGAGTTACTTTCCACTTCAAATAGGAAACTTAAAATCATATTAAGTTGTTTGAAATAAAAAAGTAGATAAAATGACAAAGAAATCAAATCACGTTATTCCATCAGATAAACAGGGTGGATGGGCTGTTAAAAAATCGGGGTCTGCAAGGGTATCAAAATCATTTGAACGAAAAGAAGAAGCAGTTAAATATGGTCGAGATTTAAGTAGGAAGGAACAAACTGAACTATATATTCATAAAAAGGATGGTCGTATTCAAGAGAGAAACTCTTATGGCAAAGACCCATTTCCACCTAAAGGATAATAGATGGCTAAACATCAGAACTATGATAGGAACGTTTTTATAAATTGTCCTTTCGATGATAAATATTTTGACTTACTTCAAACGTTAGTTTTTACAATAATTTATTATGGTTTCACCCCGCGGATAAGTTTGGAAAACTCTGACTCTGGTCAACCAAGATTAGAAAAAATAGTACAACTTATCAAAGAGTCTAAGTACTCAATTCACGATCTTTCAAGATTGCAATCTAAATCTGCAAATGAGTATTATAGATTAAATATGCCTTTCGAACTTGGTATTGATTATGGCTTACGGAAATTCAATCAAGAATTTTCCAATAAAAGGTCATTAATTTTGGAAACTGAACGATACGATTATATGAAGGCAATTTCGGATATTAACGGCTTCGATATCAAAAATCATGAAGATATTCCTGTCAAATTAGTAGAATGTATTAGAGCATGGTTTTCTGAAACTGTTAACCTAAGAAACCTTAATGCTTCAGAAAAGGTGTACAGTGATTTTATTGACTTCAATACAGATTTATTTCAACAAAAAATGGTCAAATATCTAAATGATCATAATACAACTCAAGCAGAAAGATTTGCAAAAAAGGAAATTGAAGAATTGACAATCCCTGAATATATCGTTGAAATTGAGAATTGGAAAAATGGAAAGTAGCACAGGCTTTGATCAACATGCCGCTATATCGAGACGGCACGGCGCAATACCAAACCTAAATATACTATGAGATGTGAATATCCACTAAGGATACATGATGATCAATGATTTTTGAAGTGCTGAATAGTTGAATAATAGGAGTGATTTATCCCTTTTTTAAAATCTCATTTTTTTGTAATAAAAACATCATAAATCTTACCTTTGCATCAAATTAATAAATTATGAATTTTGATGTGATAATATTAGGGTCTGGTCCGGGTGGATACGTGGCAGCTATCAGAGCATCCCAATTGGGGCTAAAGGTTGCTGTCATCGAGAAGGAGAATTTGGGTGGTGTATGCTTAAATTGGGGTTGTATTCCTACCAAAGCATTATTAAAAAGCGCACAGGTATTCAATTATATTCAGCATGCGTCTGAATACGGTATCAAAGTGGGCAACCCAAGTGCGGAGTTTGGCAATATGATATCCAGAAGTCGGGGAGTAGCTGATGGCATGTCTAAAGGTGTCAATTTTTTGATGAAAAAGAATAAAATCACTGTCATAGAAGGATATGGACGACTGGTGCGAGGCAAAAAGATCGTAGTAACTGACAAAGAAGGTAAAAAGTCAGAATATACAGCCGAACATATCATCATAGCAACGGGTGGCAGAGCTAAAGAATTGCCCAATCTAAAGATTGATGGTAAAAAAATCATCGGTTACAGGGAAGCCATGTCACTACCTGTCCAACCGAAAAAAATGGTAGTAGTCGGTGCAGGTGCTATAGGAATAGAATTTGCATATTTTTATAACTCTATCGGAACAGAAATTACGGTAGTGGAGTTTCTGGAGCAAGGTCTTTTGCCAAGAGAAGACGCTGACATTTCTAAGGAACTAACCAAGATTTACAAAAAAGCGGGAATGAATATTCTTGCAAACAGCTCTGTAGAATCCGTCGATATCAGTGGCAAACAATGTAAAGTGACCATCAAGAGCAGAAAAGATGAGAGCGTCCAAGTGATTGAATGCGATGTAGTTTTATCTGCTGCTGGCGTAAGTCCAAATACCGAAGATATCGGATTGGAAGTATTGGGTATAGAAACTGACCGGGGTATGATCAAGGTGGACGAATATTATCGTACCAATGTACCTGGGGTATATGCCATAGGAGATGTGATCCCTACCCAGGCATTGGCGCATGTGGCTAGTGCTGAAGGTATCACCTGTGTAGAAAAAATCGCCGGTCACCTTCCTGAACCTATGGATTACTCCAACATTCCTTCTTGTACTTATTGCTGGCCGGAAGTATCTAGTGTGGGTATGACTGAGCAGCAAGCTAAAGATGCGGGATACGAACTCAAAGTCGGAAAATTTCCCTTTTCTGCATCTGGAAAAGCAAGTGCTTCTGGCGCAAAAGAAGGTTTTGTAAAGGTGATTTATGATGCAAAATACGGTGAGCTTCTTGGTGCGCACATGATTGGTGCCAATGTGACCGAAATGATAGCTGAATTGGTGCTTGCCAAAAAACTGGAAAGTACCGGCCATGAAATCCTGAAAGCAGTTCATCCTCACCCAACGATGAGTGAAGCAGTGATGGAAGCGACCGCAGCAGCATATGATGAAGTCATTCATCTTTAATAAACTCAAAAAATAAGATTAAAGCACAAATTCCGATTGTTAATGGAGTTTGTGCTTTTTTTTTTGAAACCGCATGAAAAGCATAGCACTCATATCTGACAATCATTCTTATTATGGAGATGAAGTTACTGAGCACCTGAAAGGCGTAGACGAAATATGGCATGCAGGAGACATAGGTGATATAAATTCGATCAGTTTGTATAGAGAAATGGCCATCTTTCGGGGAGTGTATGGCAATATCGATGATCGTGCGGTCAAAGATCATTTTCAGCTCGATGAAATATTTATAATTGAAGGTCTAAAAGTCTTCATGACGCATATTGGGGGCTATCCCGGCCATTACTCCGCAAGAGTTGCAAAAATCATAGCAAAAGAAAAACCCAATCTTTATATCTGCGGCCACTCTCACATATGTAAGGTACTCCCTGATAAAAAAAATGAACTATTGCACATGAATCCCGGTGCATATGGACATCACGGATTTCATAAAGTCAGAACAATATTGAAATTTGATATTCATGAAGCCAAAATCCAACATCTCAGAGTAGTGGAATTGAGCCTTAGAGGGTCGTTGGCTTAATATCCCAAGATCTAAAAATAAGAGCAGCAGTCTTCTAATGATCTAAAACAATAAGAACTACAAACTTTTAATAGTCAAAAAACAGGTGAGCTATAACCTGTCAACTGTAAGGTGAAGAATAACATATTTACATAAATTTGGTTATTAAAAGAACCAATAAATATGATAGAAGCTGTGATCCATTTTCTGAGCAACCATCATTTGAGCAACTGCTCTGCTACTTCCAAGACGCCGATGCTTGCTTTCTTTTCTATCACTTGTAGAT
>JBATLS010000598.1:0-2274 GCA_049289435.1 Saprospiraceae bacterium
GGTAGAAATTGGCTGTGAGGCTCGCACTATCCATCATGGTTGGCGAAAAATTGAGCCCGAATGCCAATCCAAAGGCATCTACCACTGGCTTACTCTGACTCCCCACAACTACATCCAAAATCAAGAGATCACCAGAATCCAAGTCTGTAGTATTGGGTATCAATTCAAAAGGGTAATCTTTGATAGATAGCACTTCATCTGGCACAAAAGTATGGATGGCATCATAGTACTGACTGATGGCTGCGGTATCTGCTACGCTGATCAGGCCATCGCCATTCGCATCTATGTGTTTGATATTGTGCCCGTTAGGTTGGGTATATGTCCAATCTGTAGCATGCTGACCATTTCTATAAGGCAAAGATAAGTCTGATCTGGTTGTGCCACTCAATCCAGCAAATCTACCCAATGCCAAAATGTCTGACACAGACACCCTGCCGTCACCATTCATATCTCCTGCCCAAACACAGTCAGCACCTATACAAGGACAATTATTGTTGACAACATCGTGTATGGTCATATATAATTTATACACTACACACGGATTGTTGCTCACACAATACTCCACATCGAAATTGTCTTTGCCATAATAATTAGGGTCAGGCGTATATATCAATGTGGCTTTAGAATCAAGTGTATTACAGTTTTCAGAGATAGAAGTATTATTCAATATCTCCACCTGCCCATATTTAGGTTGGTTTAGTATTTTGAATGTATATCCATCTACTGGTACATCATAGGTCAATGCGATTGACTTGTTTTTCAAAGTATTGAAAGTATAGTTTTTGTCCAACTGTGGTTGGTAATTACCAATGTACAAAGAAATCTTTCCTGTAGCTTGTAAATATCCATAATTGACCGTATAACTGAAGTTTTTCACCCCTGAAAAACCTGAAGGCGGGGTATATGTAAACTTTCCCAAAGAATATTTAGTCAATTCTTGCGAATAACTTACGATGGGAAAATTGCTGCTTAGATCATTGGCAAACACATCAAATGTAATCGGAGTGTTTTTGGGGGTAAAAAATTGATCGTCTCTTACACTTGATGTATTTTGTACTTTACCAAGTAATGAAATTTTTACCACCCTCCTATTTCCCCGGGCATCTGCGAAAGAAAAAATATCTGACCCCGTCAAACCTTTTGAAGGCACATAAGAAAAAACTCTGTCATGTTTACTACTTACCTTTCCAAATTGAGGTGCTGATTCTACAGTGAAATCTCCAGAAGGAAGAATGATAGATTGGGCCTGAGTATTCAACAGGGTAAATCTAAGAGTGTCTGAAGCAGCAAATGAATCTTCTTTCTTTATAAATGTAATGGTACCATTGGAAATCGCACCTAAATTATCTTTGGCGGCATATACAACATATCCCTTTGGAGTGTCAGAATGGGGTACAAAACTAATGCTGTTCCCATTGACAACAGTTGCTGACCCACCTTGCGCACCTGCGATGCCCACCAAAAAAATGGATTGAGCGGTAGTATGGTCATTGAGTAGTGGTGTACATGTCACTGATTGACCAGAAACAAACTCTACAAAGTCATCTTTGCACTCCAATTTGGAGGAGACATACGTGATGTTATACACAATATATCTTGGCTTGGGAGGAAATCCGTCCGTGTATTGTATGGTAGCTTTTGCTTTACCGACGAACCCAGGATTTGATAAAGGTGGTTGAATTAATATGCTATATTTTTTGGGCCCTACCAATGAAGGCGTGACTCTAGAATTTGTAACTATGGCTGCAGCTGGCTCAAATTGGCTACCGATGGTGTCCAGGTAACTTTGCCCACTGACTACCACAATATGCTTTTCTGCATCGTTGACCTGAGCAGACAGTGTAGGGGCACTGCACAAAAGCATGATGGCTGATAATATAAAATTGAGCTGTTTCATATGCATGTCTTAGGGAGACAGTAAGTAGATATATGGTTAAAATTCAACTGCAAAGAAAGTGAAAAAATAATTATGATCCAAATATAATGGTTTTTTTATTATACATTTTTAATAATTATTTTAACACTTCTATCCCAATGACTTATAGGAGTTAATAATGTGGTCATTACATATTATATTTGTTTATAATGTATTAAATAAAAAAGTCAATGAATTATGCTTTTTTTGTATATGCATCTTACTAAAGATGATATATTAGTATATTACAGTATTAACTAATATGAAAAAAATGGAGGGCTTAAGCCAATATGACTCAAACTTTGGCTAAAGCCAAATGGGGCATGCATTCTTTTACCACTAGCTAAAGCTAGTGGCAA
>JBATLS010000599.1:0-5305 GCA_049289435.1 Saprospiraceae bacterium
CGTTAAAAATACTCGCCGTAGCTACGGCTATGGCTGCGCCTGCCTGACCGTTGGTAGGCGAGGCAGGTTTTTTGCCTTGATCTTCAAAAAAATAACTCCCATTTTAATTTAACTTATTATCTGGACACAGCACTAGTACGTCGAATAAATTTCCCAACAAGTAAATAGAAAGAATTAATGTTTGATCCTGTATGTCATAATAGTCATAAGAGTATGTTTATTCTTCATCAAATCTTGACAAAAGTTAGCGTCTTTACCGTCTTTCCTCCTAAAAATGATATAAAATAAGTGCCCGGCAACAGTGCCGAAGTATTTATTTGGATTCGGGTGTTTGAATCCTGAGCGTCGATATGTCTGGTATGGTGCGTTTTACCTGATGCATCAATGATCCTTAACACTCCATCCTTCGTATCAGCAAAATTCATTTCCACTTCCAACAGTTGATTTACTGGATTTTGTAGGATTTTTAAGCCATTTTCATCGCTGACTATATCATTATTATCTGACAATATTCTCTTGCCATTACTAAACCAAGTAGCCCATTGCCTGTTGGTGATGAATATTCCCGATGAGCCATTAGGTTCAATTTTGCTTGATTTCAGATCTATGATATCTACATTTAGTGCGCTGGTGCCTTTTTTACTAAAGATCATTTTGTTGTCCTTACTTGAATAACTGGGTACACCAAAGGTGTTGGTTTTTGAGATGAGATTTACTGCCCCAGTTTCGATATTGGCAGCAAGGACTTCAGTATTATCACCAAAATTTCCAGTACCACTGCTAAAATCTATATAGTCCAAAGCAATAATATAAGGGCTATTTTTGGAGAAAGTAGGAAAACCTACGCTGATACCCTTCGGTAGCGATGTAAAAAGTTTGTCCACTTTACCCAGCGAAAATGTGTTACTGGTTTTGTTCCACACTTTGATAAATCCAATATCCCAATAGGTGATAGACGCTGTAGAAACACTCTTGATTTCATTTTGAGCATCGTACATGATAAATTCTCCGGTTGGGTCAAATTCCATAGCGTCTGCTTCCAGAACATCCCCGGTTTTGACTCCTTCGGTAAATGTAGGGTTGTAGAGTTCAAAATCACTCTCCGCTTGTGATGTCACATCATAGACATTGATGATGGTCTTATCGTCATCGTATATAGCAGCAATTTTAGACCCGTCTTTTGAGATGACCGCATTGTACCAAAGCGCACGACTATCAAATACTTGATCAGCAGAAAATTTGTTATTTGCCCAATCTATGGTGGTAAAATAGATTTTATTGTCCGTGCCTACATAGACAACTATCGAGCCATCATCCGAAATACTGGGTTTTCTGATGATTTTTTTAGAACTAATCTTTGCAAGTTCTTTGCCGTCCGTCTGATAGATATAGATACCTGTGTCATCAGGCCCAACCGCCAGGATAAACTCTTGGCCCGGATTGACAGATACATCAGTCTGATAGTTGCCTCCTGTATTGCCAATGATACCCACTTCATCAAAAGCTTTGTTGGCAGCACTGATCTCTGTATTCCCATACAGATCGGTGGTGGCTTTGACTACGGCTATCCTACAATCAATAAATTGGGAAGATTTGGTCAGGTATTTTTCAAGTGCTCTGTAATAAACTTTTTCTGCCTTATCTTTCCCAATGGCGGTTGCAAATTTATAAAATGCAAAATTGGGAATGCCGCTATTTATATGTACTCCGCCATTGTCTTCCGCTCCTTTATACCTTTCAGTATATAATTTTGGCTGCCACCCAGCATTAAAATTATTGGTCGTAGCGCCGTTGTAAGGATCATCAAGGCTTCTGAGTGCCCCGGATGGGAAAGCAGTAGTTTTGACCACATCTTCCCCTATTTTCCAGTCATCCCGATCTATCATCGCCCCAAAAACATCCGCAAACGATTCGTTGAGTGCCCCAGATTCTCCTTCGTACTCCAGATTGGCCGTGCTTTGTACCACTCCGTGGGTCATTTCGTGTCCTGCGACATCCAATCCTCTGGCGAGTGGCAAGAAGTCATTGTCCCCATTACCATAAAACATGGCCTGCCCATTCCAAAAAGCATTGCCCATGCTTGATCCGTCTTTTTCTACTATGTTGATCAATGATATGATATTACCTCCTGTGCCATTGATGGATTTGCGATTGTGAACATTTCTGAAATACTCAAATGATTTCCCTCCATTATAGTGAGCCGATACTGCCGTTTTGTTATTCCATATATTGTTGGTGGAGGTCACATGGTCGTATCTGAAATTGTCTTTTTCGGGCGAAGTATTGAAGGCATCTATCGTCCATATCACTCCATTGGGGTCATTGGGCAATTTGGTAGGTACTGTGGCAAAAATGTCTCTCGACCCATCTATTAGATAAAACTTGCTGCTCACTTCGTATGTGTTGATTTGCCTGTTGATATTAAACAAGTCAGCCGAAGTAGCGACCGCTTTTCCATCCAATAAAACAGATGCAGATGTCGAATTATTCATCTTTGACTCCTGATGATGTGTACATGTGCTGCCAGAGTTATTATTATGGTTGTGAAATCGGCAGATGCTGGAGAATTTATGTACGATTTCGCCATCAGAAGCATTCACAAAGTACTCCCACCTATCTATCAGGTTTTTGTACACCGTCACATGATAAGCCAACACCCACTGATCATGATGCCTATATAAAACCAGCTGAGAGATGGGGGATAAATTGCCAGCCGCAGATATTTCATTTTGGTAAGCAATTATATCACCTAAATCCGTTTTAACATATTCTACAGATTTATTTTGGTCAATTGCCGGAGTTACATTTTCCAATTCGGGGGTAGGGTAATATCTCCCGTTGAGAAAATTTACTTTTTGCCTGTCAGAGTGTACGATGATTTCCGCTCCATATAGTGGCACACCCTTGTATAGTTGATTCATTTTGACATGAGTCATATTCAATTGATCAGTATCTATACTTTTTATTACAAATTCAGAGTCAGGGTTCTTAATTTGCATCAATGGGGCTGCTGCTTCCAGATACTCCATAGCAAGGGCATCAATACCCATTCCTCTTTTGCCCGCATTTTGCAGTGACCCTTCTATGTATGCAGGCACATTGTTTTCATTTATTATACCGGGTTTCAAGTCAGATTTATAGGCCAAAAGTTGGATTGGGCTTATTGACCTCAAATTAAGTTCCTTGGCATTTTGCTCTGAATTTTGTACCAGTTTTTTTTGATCCAGTAATTCTTTAAGAATAGTTTTACCGTCTTTATCCCCTTTGTCAGGCAATATATTTTTCAATTGTCCGACGGCAATATCTGTAAACATCAAAAGTGACGTTACAAATAAAAATATAAATTTTCTGTTCATTATGAATATAAATTTTAGTTCTGCTGATTTGAGATACTCATCTTACTTACTGATTTCATTAAGATGGCATAAAAAGTTTCTATGGTTGGGTTTTCAATATCTTTGGCACCCCATTTTATACTATTGATAGGTTCGTTACCATGGTATTTTTCAATAAAATAGTATCTGTTGCCCGGCTCGTTGATATTGATTTGGTGCAATGACATACTGGTGTATATATTGAAAATTTGTTTACTGTTTTTGCTCTCCATTTTTCCCATCCTGGATATCCCTTCTGCCGTTTCAGTATATAGATCTCCAGAAGATGTGAGATAGTACTTTATGACCTTTCCGGTAAATCCTCCGCCTGAGCCAAAAAATAAATATTCTGATTTCGTATTTTTTGGATCAAACATCTTTTGCGCCGTTTTGCATGATATAGACGTTATGATAAGTGCAAATACCACAAAAATATTGATGTTAATATGATTCATTCTCGTTGTTTAAGTCAATCATTAGACCCTATATATTTACAAAAGTAACAGAATTATCAGGTTATTTGATACCCATAGTTTTTTTTAACTACTCGTTTTTAAATCACTTCAATATTTAAAAATAAACTTCCAATGACGTTAATGACTTCTTGCTATCAATTCACCTACAAAACCCACCATTGCCTCTTTTTTGGACTCCGTTATTTGGCAGGCATTCAGATGAGAAACAGCCAAATCCCGATAAGCCTCTATGACCTGTCGGGCATACTCCGCTACATTGAGATCTGTAAATATACGGGTAACCTGGTCTACTTTCTGGCTTTCTTCTATATCTTGATTCGAATAATAATGGTTTTTTAATAAGTCTCTGTGGGATGTGTCAGCCAGTTCAAGTGATTTGAGAAAGAGATATGTCTTTTTATTTTGAATAATGTCTCCACCTATTTTTTTACCTACCTGATTACTTTCTCCAAAAGTATCTAAGATATCGTCCTGTAGTTGGAAAGCGATGCCCAGATTTTTAGCAAATTGGTACAAGTGAAGCTGATCATCATGTGTAGCATTTCCAATCAAAGCACCCATCTGAATACTCGCAGCGATCAGTACTGAAGTCTTATAAGTAATCATCTGTATATACTCCTCTATCGATACATCATCTCTCGACTCAAAGTCCATGTCCATCTGTTGTCCCTCACAGACTTCTATGGCCATTTTATTGAATATTTGGAGCAAATCCACTACAAGTTGGGGCTTTTTATATTGGACGAGGTATTGTAATGCCTTGACCATCATCACATCACCAGTAAGGATGGCTGTATTGGTATTGTACTTTACATGGACAGTTGGTTGGCCTCTGCGCAGATCTGCTTTATCCATGATATCATCGTGGAGCAAGGTAAAATTATGAAATAACTCCACCGCCATAGCTGCATCCAAAGCGTGATTGATATCATGGCCATACAAGTCGTACCCCAAGATGACAAAAATCGGTCGCAATCTTTTGCCTCCTAAAGACAAAATATAATCGGCAGGTTCGTATAGATTGACGGGCTCTTTGGTGCATGGATGATCATGCAAGAAAGACTCAAATAATTGTACATACTTTTTTATGAATTCCATTCAAATAAATTGAGAAAGCTAATTGATAGATAGCGTACAAATGTAAAAATATTTATGCTGTGATCATACATCGATACTAAAACGGATATATTTGATTTTTTTACCCTTAGAAAGGTGCTCTTTTTCGTAGTATGTAGTATGTTGGAGCTCATCATACGACAAGGGCGAAGCATAGATATCATCATTTTGATAATGTATGACTGCACCTGGATAATCAGCCAATGTTTGCAATGTAAAGTGATATAATGTTGGGTCGTCCGTTTTTAAGTGGATCAGAGCCCCTTTTTTTACTAAAGGACGATAGAGGTCTAAAAACCTTGGGGATGTCAATCGTTTTTTCTCTTTACTCTCCCTGAG
>JBATLS010000600.1:0-4848 GCA_049289435.1 Saprospiraceae bacterium
CCCATATAGAAGTGATGCAAGACGTGTGATGAAGCCGTATATGGTCAATTGGGCTATACCACTTAGCGAAATGAATCTCTTAGGAGCGGGCTATCCTCAAAATGATGGATACTAGGCGCTAATCTAAAATACAATGTGGCTTTAAGGAAGTTGCTGTAGGAAGGTGTACCAAACTACGGCAACTTTTCTTTCACTACAATATTTTGCAATGGAAGATAAGGTAGCAGCCGTTGTTGTTTAAGTATTTTGCTGTCAAAGTGCCAATGGTGTGCTAATTTTCAACCCAAAAATATTCTTCAGGATGATTAGATCTTTTTCTATTTTATTAGTTTTCTTGGCCATAGTTTCATGTACATCCACTCATAAAACTATGGAGACTAAATCGGTGAGTACAGATAATATTGCTATAGCCCACCGAGGAGCCTGGAAGAAGAATAAACTACCAGAAAATTCTATCGCTTCGCTTAGGCAAGCCATTACATTAGGTTGTTATGGTTCGGAGTTTGACGTGAGGATGACCGCTGACGGTGTATTGATCGTATATCATGATAGCGCATACCACCATATGGATATAGAAACAAGCAAATATGCCGACCTAGCCGTGCATAAACTCAGTAACGGTGAGATGCTGCCTACATTAAGAGAATATATAAAATCGGGCTTGACCAACAACACTACTACAAAACTTATATGCGAAATCAAACCTTCGGCGCTTGGTAGTGACAGAGAAAACATAGTGGCTGATAAAGTACTGGCCATGGTCAAAGAATGTAAGGCTGAAAAAAATATCGAATATATCAGCTTTAGTTACCATGTCTTAAAGAGAATTGTTCAGGTAAATCCATCGGCGATTACCCAATATTTGTCTGCGAAAAAATCACCGGATGAGTTGGTTCAGGATAGAATAAAGGGAGCTGATTATCATTATTCATTTTATAAAAACAATCCTGACTGGCTGGAAAGAGCAAAAAATAATAACATATATCTCAATGTGTGGACGGTCAATGACACCCTCGATATGGACTGGTTTCTGGCCATAGATTTTGATGCGGTCACGACAGATGAGCCAGAAAAATTTATCGATATTTCCAAAAAATCACCGACTGCTCAAGGATGGAAATTGGTTTGGAATGATGAATTTTTTATCAAAGGCTTGCCGGATACCACCAAGTGGAGTTTTGAATCAGGTGGTCACGGTTGGGGCAATAATGAATTACAATACTACACAGATTTGGATACCAACAACGCTATAGTTGGAAATGGCCACTTAAATATTATTGCCAGAAAAGAGCTAAAAGAAAATAAGAAGTACACTTCAGCCAGATTGATCACTAAAGACAAAGCTGAGTTTAAATATGGAAAAATAGAAGTCAGAGCCAAATTGCCAGAAGGAAAAGGAACTTGGCCAGCGATATGGATGTTGGGCAAAAACAGAAAAGAAGCAGGATGGCCTCTTTGTGGTGAAATAGATATCATGGAACATGTTGGCTTTGATAGTGACAGTATTCATGGTACGATCCATACTGCTACATATAATCACATGAAAAAGACACAAAAAGGAAAGGCAATTTATATTTCAAACCCATACAATTCTTTCCATCTCTACTCTTTAGAATGGACACCTGAAAAAATTGATTTTATGGTTGATGGCATAGTATATAATCATGTAAAAAATGAGCATTTATCAGAAAATGAATGGCCTTTTGATCAACCCTTTTACTTGATTATGAATTTGGCAATCGGCGGAAACTGGGGAGGAAGAAAAGGAATAGATGACTCGATATTCCCAGTCACCATGGTAATAGATTATGTTAGGGTATATCAATAAAAATCTTTAACTTACCTCATTGTACTCCAAATGCTTAAGGTTATGATAAGGTTATTAGTCATCATATTATTAATTCCTGTGGCACTTTCCTCACAGGACTTGATTATAAATACAAAAAATCGGAATATCACCTCTTTAAATGGTGACTGGAGTTATATTGTCGATCCTTATGAAAATGGATACTACAGCTTCCATTCCGAAGTGTATGATCAAAAAAAAGGGTTTTCTCCATCAGCATTTTACAATAATTATCACACTACGGACAAAGCTGCTTTGGTAGAATACGATTTTGATTCATCTCCTGTGTTGAAAGTGCCTAGTGACTGGAATACTCAGAAAGAAAATCTATTTTATTATGAAGGTACAGTCTGGATGAAGAAATCTTTTGACCATACTTTAGAAGATAATAAACGACTTTTTATTTATTTTGGAGCTATCAATTATAAAGCTGATGTGTATCTAAATGGAACAAAACTAGGAGTGCACGAAGGTGGTTTTACTCCTTTCAATTATGAAATTTCATCTGTTGTAAAAGCTAAGGATAATTATCTGGTGGTCAAAGTGGACAATAAACGATTTAAGGAGGCAGTACCTACCAATAATACTGATTGGTGGAATTATGGAGGCATCACCAGAGACGTACTTTTGATAGAAGAAGAAAACGTTTATATTCAGGATTATTTCATTCAGCTCGATAAAAATAGTAGTAATGTGATTGCAGGTTATATCCAACTGAAAGGGCAATCAGGTGATGAAAATGTGGCCATCAGCATCCCTGAATTAAAGATAGAACGAGCACTGCAAGTCCACAAAGATGGCAAAGTACATTTTAAAATAGAAGTCGACAAAGCAATCCAATATTGGTCACCAGCAACCCCAAAATTGTATGAAGTTTCGATAACAACAAGATATCAAACATTGAGCGATCAAATAGGTTTCCGAACCATTGAAACCAAAGGAGCGGATATACTGCTCAATGGCAAATCGGTGTATCTGAGAGGCATCAGTATCCATGAAGAAATCTATGGTAGAAGAGCCAGTAGTCAAGCAGATGCTGAGGAGCTGTTGGCATGGGCCAAAGAATTAGGCTGTAATTATGTCCGTCTGGCACACTATCCGCACAGTGAGCACATGCTGCGACTAGCGGATAAAATGGGGTTGATGGTTTGGGAGGAAATACCTGTGTACTGGACGATTGATTTCGGTAATAAAGCAACATTTGACAACGCCAAAAATCAATTGACAGAAGTGATTACGAGAGATAAAAACCGAGCGAGTGTCATTATTTGGTCTATGGCTAATGAAACACCCCTCTCAGAAGACAGAAATAGTTTTTTGATACAACTTATCAAGCATACCAAAGACCTGGACAGCACCAGACTGGTCAGTGCTGCTCTATTGACCAGAAGCGAAAATGGAGTTGGGTTAATAGATGATCACATGGGTCAGCATTTTGATATTTTGGCTTTTAATCAATATCGGGGATGGTATGGAGGTGATTTAAAAACTGCACCTGATATGAAGTGGATCACACCTTATAATAAACCTATAGTCGTATCAGAATTTGGTGGGGGTGCAAAACAGGGATTGCATGGCCCTAAGGAGGAGCGCTGGAATGAAGAGTATCAGGAATATTTGTACCAACAAAATTTATTGATGATAGATAAAATCCCCAATATAAGAGGAATGAGCCCTTGGATATTAACCGATTTCAGATCTCCCAGGAGACAATTGCCAGGGATACAAGATGGCTTCAACAGGAAAGGTTTGATCTCAGATAAAGGGGTTAAGAAAAAGGCATTTTTTACACTTCAATCATTTTATAAAAAAATAAAATTGCAGTACAAATAATATAATCTAAGTATCTATAACCTTATGAAAATAGAAGGAAGTGCTCAAATCAAGATGATTTTTTTATAATAACTTAGCTAGACCATTGATAACAATTAACATATGCACATGAAACGAGTTTATATAATATTGTTCTTTTTTGCTGTTGCAAATGCATCCTTTTCACAAAGCAAATCAAAGCAGCCTAATATATTATTGATAGTCATCGACGATTTGGGTTACGCTGATTTTGACCCTTACTCAGATCATGAGGCATCGACACCTAACATGGACCGACTTGCAAAAGCCGGTAAAATATATACTCAAGCTTATACAACTGCTCCTGTCTGTAGTCCATCCCGTGCAGGTATTATTACTGGGAAAAATCAATTTCGTTGGGATATGCCAGCTGGCTGGGGTCCGGGCTTGCCTGATAGTGTTAAAACTATTGCAGAATATTTAAAAGGTGCCGGATATGCTACAGCACGCATAGGCAAAAATGACCTGGGAAGAAATTTTCATAAAAACAACGTTAGAGAATATCCGCTTCACCATGGTTATGATGAGTTCCTTGGATTTAGTGCCCATGCCCATGATTTTTGGTTGCACTCAGAAAGCATCAGAAAAAGAACGCCAGATCCAAATGGCACCAGTGCAGCACTTGGACCATTGATGCACAATATGGGTGAAAAAAGTTATAATGAAGGTTACCTGACTGATATATTTACTGATGAAGCCATTTCCTATTTATCGCAAAAGAGGGACAAGCCATTTTTTCTTACACTGGCCTACAATGCAGTGCACCATCTTGTTCACGAAGTACCCGAAAAGTATTTAACCAAGTTTGATGCAAAGCCAATCCCCAATTATGATCCTGATAATAATGAGACTTTTGGGAAACATCCTATTGGTTCTTATTCGGCTTATTACGATAAATATTCGCGTATGGGAGACATCGGCGACATAGATATGCGCAAATATTATCTGGCAAATCTTAATTGTCTGGATGACAATATCGGCAGACTGCTCGATGCATTGAATAAAGATGGATTGGATAAAAAAACACTCATCATTTTTATTTCTGACAATGGAGGCGAACCACTTACCGGTGCCGATAATGCGCCACTGACAGCGGGTAAGTATTCTCTATGGGAAGGGGGTATCAAAAATCGAATGGCTGTGGTTTGGCC
>JBATLS010000601.1:0-1545 GCA_049289435.1 Saprospiraceae bacterium
GTTCTTCGAGCATCTCCTTGGGCAAGAAGCGCTCAAAAAAAGCCACCGCTCTTGAAGGATCAGAAAAGGATTCCCTTACAAATTTGTCGTGTATGTTATTGATGCTATCTGGCATAAAACAAAAGTAATCAAATCAGATCAAAATGAAAGTAAAATTTTTATTTGATATGATACTGTCCTGGTCGGCATAGGTTCAGTCTGCTACGGGCCTCTGCCCGTACAGGCGGGCCTGACAAGTGCGCCTACGTCCATGTATAATTCAGGGCTTTGGAATGAGTCTTCTCAATACCTAAAAACTATAGCCACACAGCAGAAGTCAAAAGTTGGATGACTTTTGTGATTTGAGACCTAAAAAGAGATAAATAACCCTTATTTTTGTGTTGTTGCCAGAAGTGGTGGGAGTAAAGTTGCAATCTGAAAATCGCAGTTATCTCCTTGAATAATATCAGATGAAGCAGAATGTGTCGAATCTTATTTTTTCTTCTTGATTTCTTTGATATAAATATTCTTAAACCATACTGGGTCACCATGACATTGCAATTCTATTTGCTCAGAGGCGGGGATGGGTTTGCTAGGTTCCCAAAGATTGGTCAAAGGTGCACGATCTACTACGAGAAGCCCATTGAGATAGACTGATACTTTATCATCCATCATACGGATGAAAAAATGATTCCACTCTCCGGCTGGTTTATCGGCCTTAACGAGTGGCCACTTACCGGCGTCTGGATTGTTCCACAGACCACCAGAACCTTTTTCGCACCCGTGCTTAAATTGTGCTTCATTTTCAGTGTCCCAAATCTGGACTTGTGGTAGTCCTCTCAGATAAATGCCGCTATCGCCGTTCTTGGATATTTTCCAGGAGCAGTGCATCTCAAAATTTGCATATTTTTTGGCCGTAGCCAAGCTAAATCCACCTTTATTTCCATCAAAGTGTAGTTCGCCCAGATCAGTCACTGACCAATGAGCCTCCATGACAGAATCTGCTTTATTTTGCAATGACTGGAGCAACTCACTGGATAATTCAGCCCTTTTGTGGGGTTTGTCATTGGGCTCGAGCAATACACCTTTCCAATGCTTCAGGTTTTTCCCATCAAACAAAGAGACAAAACCTTTGGGAGGAGTATTATCAGGAGTGAGGAGTATTGATTTATGGGAGGAGTGATTTATATCTTTTTTCTTTGTACTCTGAGATATCAATGAGCTTGATATACCCAGATTAGCAATAAATAATAAAATTAAAAACTTTCTCATATTCATTTTTAAAAAGATGATTAATGAAAAACTAAGTAAAATGCGAAAATACCCATTTTTTATACAAACAAACTTCCTGCTTAGTTAATGTCATTTGGAACCAATTCCATATCAGTACGTCGGGTATCTGGATCTGCAGCAGTGATTTTGACCCTTACTTTTTGACCCATGGTGATCTCATCTCCTGAAAGTCTTGATTTTGCCTTCATTCTACTGGATGGAACTTGATAAGTTTCGCCCATACTGCTGAAAGTCACCAAGCCTTCTACTTTACTATCTACCAGTTCTATGAAA
>JBATLS010000602.1:0-2221 GCA_049289435.1 Saprospiraceae bacterium
CCTTATGATGTAGTTCCTTTAGCGGAGACTATCCCTGTCAATATATTCATAAGTACATTTGATACAGCACCGCTTGCATTGGACAATAACCTGGTAATTAAGGGAAATGAAATTCCATTCCAAAAAGGTCTTACTGTACTAAGCAGATTGACATCCGGGAAAATACACCTGGGTCTGGATGCCAGAAGCAGTGAGCCTGCTTCCGGATTTTCAAAGGCTATCGGTGTAGAAAAACATTGGTTTTCTGGACCACATCCTGCGGGCAATGTAGGAATTCAGATTCACCATATAGCACCTATCAAAGGCCAGGATAAAGTGTGGACGCTTGGCGTTCAGGAAGTCATCACGATTGGAAATATGTTTATCTCCGGAGAGTATCACGCAGAAAGGGTAGTAGCGCTGACAGGAGCTGAGCTCAAGTCCCCCAAAATTGTCAAAACATATCAGGGGGCGAGTATGAATGATTTGCTTAACGGAAATCTGGTTGGCGATAATCTGAGAGTTGTTTCAGGAGATGTTCTTTCCGGCAAACAAGTGGCACAAGATGGGTTCTTATCTTTCAAAGACGATCAGGTGACCGTGCTTAAGGAAGGAAATGATCACGAGCTATTCGGCTGGTTGCTCCCGATTACCCCTAGGCCAAGTGTTTCAGGTACTATCCCTTCATATGGAACTGATCATGCTTTTGAAGCCAATACCAATGCGCATGGTGAGAAAAGAGCTTTTGTAGTGTCAGGCGAGTATGAATCCGTATTGCCTATGGATATATATCCTCAGCACCTGATGAAAGCCATCATGAGCAACAATATAGAAAAAATGGAAGGTTTGGGACTGATGGAACTCACAGAGGAAGATATCGCCTTGTGTGAATTTGTCTGTACATCCAAAAATGATTTGCAAAGAGTATTGCGTCAGGGACTGGAAACACTAAAAGAATCTTAATATCAAAACGAATATTATATAAATCAAATGGGATTAATTGACTTTTTAAAGAGTATAGAGCCGGATAAGAAGAAAAGTCCTCTGTTGCATACCGCATACGATGCTTTTTTTACTTTCGCTTATGTGCCGGACACAGTTACCAAAGCAGGGACGCATATCAAAGATGGTATGGATCTCAAAAGGCTGATGGTCACAGTAGTGATAGCTATGCAGTTTTGCTACCTTTTCGGCACTTACAATATAGGTCACCAGCATTTTGTGGCAGCGGGTGAATATCTAGGATTTATCGAAGGTTTTCATCTGAAGCTGGCACATGGTCTGATACAGATGCTACCAATTTATGTAGTGAGCATGGTAGTTGGCCTCGGTATAGAATTTTATTTTGCTGCCAAAAAAGGGCATGCTGTAGAAGAAGGTTATCTGGTCACCGGAGCACTGATACCTTTGATTATGCCCCCCGATATTCCTTTATGGATCTTGTCACTGTCTATAGTATTTGCTGTGATTGTTGGAAAGGAAGCATTTGGAGGTACAGGTATGAATATTTGGAATGTAGCTTTACTATCCAGGGTATTTGTATTCTTTGCATATCCGCTGACGATAGCTGGTGATGAAGTCTGGGTATCGGGCTTCTCTAAGTTAGCTCCTGGCACCACAGCTGATTACGGCTGGTTTCATACAGGATTTTTCAGTAGTATATTTGAATGGCTGGGCTTAGATACTTTTAGGGCCGGTACAGCGGTGGTAGACGGGTATTCAGGTGCTACTCCATTGGCTTTGGCATATCAGGGTGGATGGGAAAAAGTGACCAGTGTATATACAGAAGGACAGATGATATGGGGATCTATCCCTGGATCAATCGGAGAAACAAGCAAGGTGCTGATAGTCTTGGGAGCTTTGATATTGCTATTTACCAGAGTAGGAAGTTGGAGAATCATGGTCGGAATGTTACTTGGACTGATTGGTACCAGTTGGATACTCAATGCATTGGGAAGTACACCATTTATGACAGTCACTTGGACACAACACTTAATGATGGGATCCTTCCTGTTTGCTATGGCATTTATGGCCACTGATCCGGTGACAGCTACTTCTACCAATACAGGTAAATGGATATATGGTATCATGATAGGTTTCATAGGATTATTGATTAGAGTCATGAATCCAGCCTATCCTGAAGGATGGATGTTGGCGATATTGTTTTTAAATACTTTCGCTCCTACCATTGACTACTTTGTAATTGAATCAAATATTAAAAAAAGATTGAGCCGTGCATAAT
>JBATLS010000603.1:0-4165 GCA_049289435.1 Saprospiraceae bacterium
AAAATGATATGTAAGTGCTTGGAATACAGATTGATATAAAATTTCATTTTCATTCCCGATAGCTATCGGGATAGCTATGGGGATTAAATTTTATGAAAAGCTGGGTTTCAACCTGCCTGCCAAAGAAAATGTTCTTCTGGCAGGTGACTTGCATAGGAATTAACAATATGTTTTTAAATCACTTCAAAGCTATATATCCTTGTTCCAGAGACTCATATAGATTAATATGCAAGAATTTGGATCATTTTAACAGGATTCTAAAAAAAAATAGGATTCTATCTTTTTTCACTTAAGAGTATAAAGTGAAATTTGCCGCTTGTAGTCAAATGGTGAAATTTCAAACATACTCTGATCAAACATGCAGGACAATGACCATTGAGCAGTTAGCTGACATCAGGGTGCGATTGACATCGGTAAGGAGGTATCTTTGACGTCGATTATCGCAAAATTCAAATCATAGAAAAGGAACAACTATCGTTGGATCCGACATTTTGGCAAGATCCAGACAATGCTGAAAAAACGCTTAAAGAACTTAAGGACCACAAGAAGTGGGTTGAAAAGTTTGATATGTTGGAGATGCTTACCGATGATCTGGAGGTACTCTTGGAGTTTCAGAAGGAAGGTGAAGCTACGGAAGCAGAAGTGGACGCCAGATATAATGAAATGCTGGTTTATCTGGATGATATTGAGTTTAGGACTACACTGGATCAGGCTGAGGACGCTCTCCATTGTATCCTTGAGATCAATGCTGGAGCTGGAGGCACCGAAGCATGTGACTGGACAGGTATGTTGCATCGAATGTTTGTCATGTGGGCTGAAAAAAATGGCTATAAAGTGACCGAGCTCGATAGGGTAGATGGAGATGTAGCAGGCATCAAATCCGTATCCATCGAGATAGAAGGAGACTATGCATATGGCATGCTAAAGGGAGAAAACGGGGTACACCGATTGGTTAGGGTCAGTCCTTTCAATTCGCAAGGCAAGCGGATGACCTCCTTTGCGTCCGTATTTGTCCATCCCATGATCGACGATACCATCGAAATAGAAATCAGCCCTGCAGATATCGAATGGGATACTTTCAGGGCACAAGGAGCCGGAGGCCAAAATGTCAATAAAGTAGAGACAGCAGTAAGGATCAGGCACATCCCCACAGGCATTGCTATACAGTGCCAGGAAGCCCGCTCCCAACATATGAACAGAGACAAAGCACTCCAGATGTTGAAATCGAGACTTTATGAAATAGAGCTTGAAAAGCAAAGGGCAGAGAGAGATAAGTTGGAGTCTCAAAAGATGAAAAATGAATGGGGGTCTCAGATACGTTCTTATGTCCTTGATGACAGGCGTGTCAAAGATCATCGCACCAGTTTTGAGACCAGAAATACTGATGCGGTGTTGGATGGTGGTATCGATGGATTTCTTAAGGCATTTTTGATGTGGGATGGCAATTGACATTCAAGGGTTTGACCATTACACCATTACAGTCACCGACTTAGTGAGGAGTACCCGTTTTTATGTTGATATTTTGGGGTTTAGACAGATGGACAGACCGGCATTTGATTTTGCGGGGGCATAGTTTGATATAGGAAATTTACAACAAATACATCTAATAGAAGGACTTGAAAGTGCTTCTTTTATATCGGGCAGCCGTAGCCTCCATTTTGCTTTTAGAGTAAGCGATATCTATGCGGCCAGAGCGTATTTAAGAGACCATGATGTACCAATTTATAAAGATATTAAACCAAGGCCAGATGGTTTTTTACAACTATTTGTCAGGGATCCAGACGGATATGTAATCGAATTAACGCAATCTGGAAATATATATAGAAAATAAAATATGTCAATTTGGCATATAACATTGTGATAAAATATAAAGATGTCAAAAATGTCACATGCAATCTGAATAAATGGCATGAATTATTGATTGGCACATTTAGTGATATACAAAGCAAGTCTAACGGACAGTATTTTTTAACATATTTAAATTAAAATTCAGATATTATATGAAACCTATTAATGACAGAGTAGTAGTAAAACCGGCTCCAGCCGAAGAGAAGACATCGGGTGGTATCATCATTCCGGACACAGCCAAAGAAAAGCCACAGAGAGGGGAGGTTGTTGCTGTAGGCCCCGGCAAAGAAGACCATAAAATGACGGTCAAAAAAGGCGACATCGTTCTATACGGTAAGTATGCTGGACAAGAAATCAATCATGAGGGTCAGGATTTTTTGATTATGAGAGAAGATGATATCTTAGTGATACTCTAATCCAATCTGAAATTATTTATTTATTCCTAACATTTTAAAAAACAAAATATAATATGGCTAAGATAGTTAGCTTTGAATCAGAAGCAAGAACAAAATTAAAATCAGGTATTGACCAATTGGCCAATGCTGTGAAAGTAACATTGGGACCTAAAGGAAGAAATGTCGTGATCCAAAAGAGTTTCGGAGCACCTGTGATTACCAAAGATGGTGTCACAGTGGCAAAAGAAATAGAACTTGAAGACGGCATCGAAAATATGGGTGCACAGATGGTAAAGGAAGTAGCCTCCAAAACTGCGGATGCAGCTGGTGACGGCACGACTACCGCTACCGTACTTGCACAGGCAATGGTCAATGTGGGTATGAAGTATGTAACTGCTGGTGCTAATCCTATGGATCTCAAAAGAGGTATTGATAAAGCTATAGCAAACATCATCGGCGACTTGAAAAAGCAAAGTGAAGTAGTGGGTTCGGACTTCGGCAAAATCAAGCAAGTAGCATCCATATCCGCCAACAATGATGACGAAATCGGAACATTGATCGCAGATGCAATGAAGAGAGTATCTAAGGATGGTGTGATCACCGTAGAAGAGGCCAAAGGCACTGATACATACATGGAGGAGGTGATTGGTATGCAGTTTGACAGAGGTTATTTATCTCCCTACTTCATCACCAATACTGAAAATATGACCACCGAGTATGAAAATCCTTTGATTCTCATTCACGATAAGAAGATTTCTAATGTTCAGGAAATTGTACCAGTATTGGAAAAGACTGTACAGACAGGAAGACCTCTTTTGATCATTGCAGAAGATGTGGACAGTCAAGCTCTAGGGACATTGGTAGTCAATAGACTGAGGGCAGGCTTGAAAATTGTAGCCGTAAAAGCTCCTGGATTTGGCGACAGAAGAAAAGCCATGCTGGAGGATATAGCCATTCTTACAGGTGGTGTAGTCATCTCTGAAGAGAAAGGATATAAGCTTGAGAATGCTACCGTGGCAGAATTGGGTCAGGCAGAAAAAATCACTGTAGATAAAGACAATACTACCATCGTCAATGGCAAAGGTACTCAGACTGATATCAATGCAAGAATAGCTCAAATCAAATCTCAGATTGAAACAACCACTTCTGACTATGATAAGGAGAAATTGCAGGAAAGATTGGCCAAACTTGCTGGTGGTGTGGCGGTACTTTATGTAGGAGCAGCTACCGAAGTGGAAATGAAAGAAAAGAAAGACAGAGTGGATGATGCACTTCACGCTACTAGAGCAGCAGTTGAAGAAGGTATCGTTGCTGGTGGCGGTGTAGCTTTAGTCAGGAGTATTGAGAGTCTAAAAGATTTTGTTGGAGTAAACGAAGATGAAAATCTGGGTATTCAGATCGTGAGAAAAGCATTGGAAGCTCCATTGAGAATCATCGCTGAAAATGCAGGTGTAGATGGTTCAGTAGTATTTCAGGAAGTATCCAAAAGTAAGGGTGCTCATGGGTACAATGCCAGAACCAATGTATATGAAGATCTGAAAAAATCCGGTGTCATTGACCCTACTAAAGTGACCAGAGTTGCATTAGAGAATGCTGGTTCTATAGCGAGTATGGTACTGACTACGGAGTGTGTCATTGCTGACAAGAAAGAAGAAGGTGGTGCAGGTCATTCACATCCGCCTATGGGTGGCGGTATGGGTGGCATGATGTAAACCATGTAGAAAATAGCTTCCTAAGAGCATCATAAAGCCTCTTCGAATTAAGTTTCGAAGGGGCTTTTGTGTAAACATCTTTAACCTTCAGAATACCAGACTTCTCGCAATTATATTTGCGTTGAAAATATCAAATTCAATTGCCATTGGCTTTAGCCAGTGGACAATAAATGCAAATATTATTTGGCTTTAGCCAAAAATAAATGGCTA
>JBATLS010000604.1:0-2450 GCA_049289435.1 Saprospiraceae bacterium
GCAGTATAAAATGAAATTTGCCGCTTGCAGACAAATGATGGAATTTTAAACATACTCTAAACCCATCTGCATCATTTCATGTACTGGTTCAAAATATTATTATCAAAAAACACCCTGTATGCGGCAGCTGATCTTTCGCTGATCATTTTACGATAGTTGGTTTGTGATATGACAAAAAAGTCATAAGTATAATCCACATTGGATGTAAATTCAGCTTTTGACGAGACTACTTTTTTATAATATTTCATGGCATCTGCTTCATTTTCAAATTTTCTGATCAAGATCACTTGCGAATTATTACTGACATCCAGTAGTGCATCTCCGTACTGAAGCCGTTCATTTTTATAATATTGTTTATTAAATTCTGAAATGGATACTTTGAAATTGATGTGTTTACTCTCGTCCAGTCCATAAGTAACTACAGTGCCATAATGGATTGTATTTTCTTCTCTTTGATAAATTTTATCTACATCCTGCACAGAAGCAAAAGCCGTATTGTCTCCGCCCAAAAAGCGTAAGATTTCTTTTGCTTTGAGTTGCTCTGGAGCGTATGGATACAATGATATGAAATTAGTCAGGGCTTTGACATAAGCATCTTTTCCTTCTGTGCTTCCTATACACATGGCTCGGAGCAGTGCCATTTTGGTCACATAAATATGATCCTCGCCTATGACAGATGGTGCCTGATCTATGGCATTTAGAGCTTCGTTGTATTGCCCTTTTTCGAAGGTAGCGTATAGTGTTTGATAATATTTTTCGGCTTTATTTTCGTCACTGTTGGTTTTGCTAAAAAAATTTGGATCTGTCAGTATCCCTGAATATTTGGAGTCGGGATACTTTTTGATGATTTTGTTTTTGTATTCATTGGCTTTTGTCATATCACCCAGATCTACATAATCCAGGTACAAGTAAAAATATGAATCCAACTCATAAGGTGTGAAACCAAATCGAGTGTGCATATTTTCCAGTGTTTGAGCTGACTTAGAAAAATTATCTATTTTATCTCTAAATAGCTTTCCTACTACAAACATAGACGACATGATTTTATCCTTTGATTCCTGCACGCTCATGGCGTTCAATGGAACTTCTCGAAGGAATTTTTCATATTCTTCTTTATTCCCTTTCATTTCAGAAGCATCTGATTCAGCAATCTTAGTGTCAGTATTTTCAATTGCTCCTCCAAGTGCTTTACTTGCCCTACGCCAATTGTCTTCCAGCGGTCTTCTGCCCCAAAGCTTATCAAAATCCTCTTTACCCTTAGTTTTAGTGACTTTATTGTAAGCAAAGAAACTGCTATTGTTAAATGCTAGAGGGTCGGTCGCGCCGATTGGCTTATCAATAAACTGGGTATTTTGTTCGGCGACCTGGTCTTCTTTTTTATTTCTTTCGAGATATAGCGGGATGGCTTTTTTTCTCTCTTCGTTGGTCAATGACGCAAAATACAAAAGCGTGTCCTGATATGAAATATTGTTTAAATTGGTTACAATTTCTTTTAGGTTAGATACGTATTTTTGCACGGTGGCATATCTGGGGTCATTGTTTTGAAGCAATGTAAATGTAGAGTCATAATACATGGAAGCTTCCAGATAATTTTCTTTTTTGTATAGCATATTTGCGATGCGATAGTACGCTTCAGATTTAAGTTTTTGATCACTTTGATTACTGGCCACTGAATTTCTGAAGTATTCGATGGCTTCTTTTTGATTATCCAAAGATAGCTCTATCTCAGCAAGGGTAAAATATATCTGATCTTTGAAACTTTTGTTTTTATCTTCCTTAAGCATCTTTAATAAGTCAGCGATGATATCCTGTTTGACTTTTGATCCTGACTTGATGCCTGATTTAGCTATGGCCATTTGGGCCATAAATTCCATTTTGATGTCGGTGGCATCCTTTTTTGCTTTCTCAAAGTAGGCTAACGCAGCAGTATTATTGTCAGACAACTGTGATATTTGACCTGCAATAAATGCATATCGGGCTCTAAGTTGACGATTGCCTTCGTTGTCAATAGCTTCGTTTAGCTTGGTGAGTGCTTCACTATATTTTTCTTGTTTGATATATAATTGTGCATACGTAGCGGGCAAATCACTTTTTATATCATCGCTGACCGCACCGTGTTCAAGTTTATCGATGAGCATCTGAGCGGCAAACCAGTTTTCTCTCTTGATATATGTCTTGGCAAGCCAAAGCAATCCTTCACTGTAAGCAGTTTTGTCTTCCTTAGGCTTCTCTGGTTTGGGCGGGGTATATACTTCAGGTTCATCAGCCTTTTCTATTTGCGTTGTGTTCACTTTGGTCGTGCTGGATGCTATTACTGTGGAGTCTGCATTAGTTATTGTGCTCGGTTCAGGAGTTTTGGTAGTGGTTTTTTTTGTTCTGACACCTTTTTTTCTATTTTTTGCGTTTTCTTTTCTTACTCTTTCACGTTCTTTTTTTGCGTCCTCCCGCTC
>JBATLS010000605.1:0-2823 GCA_049289435.1 Saprospiraceae bacterium
ACTGCGCTGATAATCAAACGTTTCCCTTTAGGCTTGCCTACCCCATAGCGGGTAGGCTTGCCTGCTGCGAAGCGGGCAGGCCCGCCTGCCTACGGAGTCGGGCAGGGATTGGGTAAAAAACGGTTGATTATCATTTGATTTATATTTTCGGAGTAGACTCAAAAGTCCAATATCAGATGTACTCACACCCAATATTGAACTTGGTCTCTTTTTAGTACTTGCGTCTATTTACAGAGCATAATCACCAGCGGCAATCATTACTTCTGCTATTTTCCTTCTATTTTCTTTGATATTTTGAAGAGGATATTTCGTGTATTTTCTTAGGCCGCTGACAAAGCCTCCTTGCATCTCTGGGGCAATGAACGTAGCAATGGCATCAGTCGCACTTTTTACTATTCTACTGGTGGCATCGTGAGTATAGGTGTGCAGGATGGCATCATATACGGCAATTTCTTTTTGTGGATGATTTTCAGCGATCTTCATGACTCTCATGAGGGTACTTTCGGCATTGAAGATTTCTATGATGATATCTGCAAAATTAATTAATAATTCTTGCTCTGATTTCAAATCCAACTGACGGCTGAGTGCTTGTTGTGCAGCGGTGCCCAAAAGCATGATGAGTACTTTTTTGAAATTGGCAACTGCTTGTTGTTCCTCCGCATACTTTCCTGTAAATATTGTACCCGGAGCAACTCCATTCATAAGTTCGTTTTGTACCGCCATACCCGGAGTCATAAGATCCAGTTCGCCTTTCATAGCACTCTTCAATATGCTACTCAATATGACCATTCGGTTGATCTCGTTGGTACCTTCGAAGATGCGATTGATACGCGAATCTCTGTATGCTCTGGCTACAACGCCTTCTTCAGAGTATCCCATACCACCGAAGATTTGTACTGTTTCGTCAACCACGTAGTCTAAAGTTTCTGACCCTATGATTTTGATGATCGAACACTCAAGTGCATATTCTTCAGCTGCCTTCAATTTGGAGGTAGCGAAATCAACTCCCGAATCTTTAAATTCTATTTCTCCATGTTGAATCAATTGAGCTGTTCTATAAATGGCCGTTTCAGTGACGAAACTGCGTATGGTTTGTTCTGCTATTTTATACTGTATCGCTCCAAAAGTTGCAATAGGTACATTAAATTGTTCTCTTTCTTTGGCATACTGTACTCCAATGGCTGTCACTTTTTTACATCCACCCAGGCAAGATGCTCCCAACTTGAACCTTCCGGTATTAAGTACATTGAAGGCTATGAGGTGACCTTTGCCGATTTCACCGAGCAGGTTTTCTACCGGTACTTTGACATTTTCCATAAAGACCTGTCTGGTAGATGACCCCTTGATACCCAATTTTTTTTCTTCTGCCCCATAGGTAAATCCTTCCATACCTTTCTCCAGGATAAACCCAGTAAAACCGGATTTTCCTTCGGGTAGATGCTCACCTGTCACCTGGGCAAATACGGTAAATAAATCTGCAAAACCGGCATTGGTAATCCACATTTTTTGACCATTTAATATATAATGTGTTCCCTCAGCATTGAGGACAGCTGTTGACTTTGCGGACAGTGCATCCGAACCACTCGATGGCTCAGTAAGACAATAACTAGACTTCAATTTTCCAGTGATTAAGTCAGGTAGATATTTTTGCTTTTGCTCTTCTGTCCCGTAATAAAATATTGGAAGCATACCAATACCTGTATGAGCATTGTAACTCACACTAAATGAGCCTGATGGACCTACTTCTTCTCCGATGAGTGTATTGGTAATATAATCCAAATTGCTACCACCAAATCTCTCAGGCATATGTGTGCCCAACAAACCTAAATCAGCGAATATGTCCAAACGGGAGGGAATGAGTCCTTCCTCCAGATTCTCTATTCTATCCGTGTATGGAAAGATTTCTTGTTCTACAAAGGTCTTGACAGTTTCTTTGACCATCCATTGTTCTTCGTTGAAATCTTCGGGGATAAACATCTCCTGATAGTCCGAATCTTTGATGAGAAACTCTCCTCCTTTGAGTACTTTATTTTCTGTAAGTGTGGCTGACATATTTATTGGATTTTAATAATTAAACTCAAAGTTAAATATTTTATTTTATTTTGTCAAGCAGATTTCAAATATTTTAATAAATTTAACTAACAATCAGTCGATTAGTGACATATTTAATTTAAACTCTTTGTATAGTATGTTATAATATTAATGGCGATTTTGAAATATTATTTTACTATGAGTAAGAAATTCCACTCTCTAAAAGTATAAAAACCTGTATATTGCCTCTCTTAACTATCCAACCCATTATGTCAAATCACTTTATATCATTAGCAAAGATTTGTAAGACCATAGTGGTTTTCATTTTATATTTTATTGCTACCCAAACTTCTTTCGCACAAGTCAACCTCAGTTCGTCCAACTTGCCGATCATCATCATCAATACCAATGGAGCAACCATCGTCGATGAACCCAAAACAATGGCAAATATGAGCATTATCAACAATAGGCTGGGAGTAGAAAACAAAATCACTGATCCTGCTAATGAATATAATGGTAAAATAGGTATAGAACTTCGTGGATCTACTTCGCAATCATTTCCCAAAAAACCGTACGGTTTCGAGACCTGGGATGATAAAGGAGAAGACAATGATGTAATCCTTTTAGGTATGCCTAAGGAAAGTGATTGGACGCTCAATGCATCTTATAATGATAAATCACTGATGCGAGATGGACTTGCTTATATGTTTGCAGGTCAAATCATGGATTATGCCCCTAGAGTCAGGTATGTTGAACTCGTACTTAATGGCCAGTATCAAGGGGTGTATATGC
>JBATLS010000606.1:0-3497 GCA_049289435.1 Saprospiraceae bacterium
GCAATGACTCCGTACTAGTAGCAAATGGCACGCCGAATAAACTAAAAAAAGAAGCACTACAGATCAATAAAAATATACTTTGTATTCGTTGTATCATCTTTTATGTATTTTTACTATTGTTTTAAAAGGATAGTTTTATTATAAAATTATGGCACAAGATAATGAATTATAGTTTTTGGGAAAAATATTTTATAGAATCACCTTCCGATATTACCATTCTAGGTTCTGGTATAGTAGGACTGAGTACTGCCATATCTATCAAAGAGAGCAGACCTGATCTTTCGATAAAGATACTGGAGCGGGGTACTTTGCCCTATGGTGCAAGTACAAAAAATGCTGGTTTTTCATGTTTTGGGTCGGTATCAGAGCTGCGGGATGATATCCAGCTTATGGGCGTCAATGCATGTATTGACCTCGTAAAGATGCGTTATAAAGGATTGCAAAAACTCAAGTCGAGGGTAGGCGAAAAAGTACTGGAATATGAACATTGCGGAGGCATAGAGCTTTTTAGAAAAACAGATAAAGAGATAAAGGAAGTGTGTTTGGCAAGCATCCATGATTGCAATCAGTTGATAGTAGATGCTTTAGGTATTCAAGATTGTTATACCATCCAGTCCAACGAAAAGCTGACTGCATTTGATAAAGTGTCCATTTTTAATCAATATGAAGGTACCATCCAACCATTTAGTATGATGAATTTTTTGACCAAATTGGCTGCTAGTCTGGACATTTCCATCATCTACGGAATAGAGGTGACAAATATTGATATGGCAAACCAGAAACTTATATCAAAGGCTGGTCTGGAAATCAACTATTCGAAGCTTGTGGTATGTACCAATGGTTTTGTGACCCAACTATTGCCAGATCTCCAAGTCTCGCCTGGTAGAAATCAAGTCATCATCACCAAACCACTACTTAACAATCCACTGCTCGCTGGGTATCATCTTGACAAAGGTTATGTGTATTTTAGATCATATGGTGGCCGTATATTATTGGGTGGCGGTCGAAATATAGATCAGGTTACAGAAACTACGCATCATTTTGGAGAGACAGAAACCATACAAAATTATCTCCACGAAATCTTAGAATCTATACATCCCGGTGCATCAGATCACATCGACCATAGGTGGAGCGGCATACTGGGAGTGGGGGAGTCTAAATATCCCATCATTGAGTGGTTGGATGATCACGTCTTGATAGGAGTGAGACTTGGAGGAATGGGTGTCGCCATAGGGTCATATCTTGGTCAGGAGTTGAGTGATGAGATTTGTCATCTATATCTTTAATCCACCTAACTCGTGGAACTTGCGGCCTAAGAGTATATTTATATTTTTATGGGGTTTAATCAATATCTTATGAACCTGCCTACAAAATAATCGTCTCATTTAGTACACAAAACTCGTTGATTATTTTATTATTAGAACCATAACCTATTGATTAGCAACTAAGAAAAATTTTAAACATACTCTAAACACTTACTAAACTCACAAAAAAAACCCTTCTTTATGCAAGAAAGGTTCTATAGTCGATTCGCATCGAGCTTTTGGTGATTCTATACTTTGGAAATAGACTTTTCGGATAGTCTATTTGATTGGTATAAAATAGGTCTTTTAATTCATTTCAGCTTTTGACTTAGTATCACTGTCAGCTTTGGCTTTCATTTCAGCTTTGGCTTCTTCATACTTTGACTTAATAGACTCAGTAAATTTACCTGCCTCGTCTTTAAAACTTTCCATTTTCTTATGAACACCATCTACCATCTCTTCATACTTTGAATTTAGATCCGCAGACAAATTTTTGGTTTTTTTTGAGATCTTTTTTCTTGTATTGCTTCCTTTATCGGGGGCGAAAAGAATTCCAACCACAGTACCTGCGGCCAATCCAGCCAACATCCCAACTAATAATTTTCCTGATTTCATTTTATTATTTTTTAATGTGAATAAATATAGTTTGTAGTACCAATAGGTAATTTTTTTTCGACGTGAGTAATATAAAAAATAACCTAAACTTAACTACACACACATTAACGATATAATAGAAATATTAGTTCCTTAATTAATTAAATATTATACTCAAAGTTAAAAAAAAAAATTAATACCCATTCATACCCTAAATTATGATATCATACTCCAAAAGAAAATATGGTATGATTATTGATTTATCCTTCTGGTGACTAATCATCACAAATTTTACCTGTAATTGTTAAACCAACACTTAAGGCTACCTCACAAGAGGTGGCCTTTCTCATTAATCAGCCTTAGTATCACAAGACCAGACTACTCTCTGTTTGAATCCATTAAAATTTGATATTTCATTATGTTGCGAATCAAGTGCCTTATTTGCCAAATTTATTGAAGTGCAGTCAGGAATTCAGAGTATTTTAATATCAATAAATAACTCTTAACTAAACGACATTGAATTTAATATGGAATAAGATATTACAAATCTGATCAAAGCTTTAACACCTTATTGTTTGGATGTTTGTCCAACCAGGTCATGATGATCTGATTGCACTCAGGGTTAGACGGCAGATATCTGATGGCTTCTTTCCATTGTTCTGCGCCCAAATCCATTTGTTCATTGGGCAAATACCCATACCCTCTGTAATGACCTTCTTCTACCAGTACGAGTCCATATTCATCCTGATGGCGTCCTTCTGTCAAGACTATAAAGTCATGATCAAAATTCTTCTTTAGGATTTCGATGGCATCTTGCGCTCGCTCATTGTACGACTCACTATCTTCGACTGATTGGCAAGCGCCTGTACACACACCCATCTGAAAGTAAAAGCATGCCACATCAGGTTGATGAAGCCCTGTAAGCCCGGCGCAGAGACTCAAAGTTTCAGTCACTGCATGCAGATGTGCTCTGGCAGACCCTTTGGACGAGTAATGATTGAGTATTTGTTTGCTTTGACGGGTTTTTACGCTGCTCTTATCCCAATCAAATCTGATATATCCATTTTCATCAGTATAATGATGGATAAAATAGGGGTAGGTTTTTGATCTTTGTGCTTTGTTGATTTCCGGTTGCAGAGCCTTGATCTCATTGGACTCGAGGAGCATGGCGATCAATTCTGACCCGGTGAGTTCAAAGCTGATATCAGCTACTTTAGCAATAAACTTGTCTGTCTTAGCATCTATTTTCCCAAAGTGTTGCATCACTCGTTTTCGAATGTTGATGCTCTTTCCTACATAGATCACATGTCCGTATGCATTATAAAAATAATACACCCCTGCTTCTTCTGGCAATTGGTGAATACGATCCAACGTGATATCTTTGGGTAAGTGAGATGCCCGAATACCAGCATTGATCAGGCTGTCAGCCTTTTGTACACCCTCTTCATTGCTCAATATACGACTCAATATATCGACCGTAGCAAGTACGTCATCCATGGCTCTGTGCCTATTTTGGACTTTGATATCAAAATGTTTGATGAGATTGCCCAGGCTATATGACTTCAATCCCGGAAAAGCTTTTCGACTCAAGACTACTGT
>JBATLS010000607.1:0-1583 GCA_049289435.1 Saprospiraceae bacterium
AATGAAGGCGTAGGCAATTATCAGGAATATTTTATTGTTAGTGCTCAGTAAAACAGTGTGATTTATAAACTAATATTGCGCCGAAAGGCACAGCCCAGTTCCATGATAGAATCGGTTTTGGATATGCCAGGTATATTATCGATCTTATCGTATAGTAAGTGTCTCATGTGCGCATGGTTTTTGGCAATGAGCCTGATAAATAAAGTATAAGCACCTGTGATATAATAACATTCGGTCACCTCGGGGATGGCCCTTAAAGCTTCGATGGTCTTTTCGGAGTCATAGTCTTTTTCTAATGTTAGTCCGGTATATGCCGCCCAGTCATAGCCCACCTTCTTTTCGTCTATGATGGGCTTGATCCCTTGGAGTATGCCATGCTCGATGAGCTTATTCACTCTCTGATGTACCATGGTATTGGATATACCCAATTCTGTAGCAATCGCCGAAAATGGCATCCTTCCATCTGCTTCCAACAAGTGTAGAATTTTGATATCAAAGGGATCGGGATAGTTGTTTGTATTTTGATTCTCCATTTATAAATTAACTTTATTTGATGCTATATAAAAGTAATATGACGCAAATATTATCAATATTTATAAATATTTTACTATTTTATGCCAAATAAGTGAAATTTGTCTTTATCTTTGTGTCATAATATTTACCACATATAAAAATCATTTTATGACAACTTCCATTCTCACCAATACTCCAAAGGCGCAAGCCATCATCGATCGGGAAGACAAATATGGTGCCCACAATTATCACCCATTGCCTGCTGTGCTAGATCGGGGAGCTGGAGTATATGTCTGGGATGTGGATGGTAAACGATACTTTGATTTCCTGTCCTCATATTCAGCTGTCAACCAAGGACATTGCCACCCAAGGATCATTGCGGCTTTAAAAAATCAGGCAGATACTTTGACGTTGACTTCCAGAGCTTTTTACAATAATCTTTTAGGCGAATGTGAAGAATTCCTATCCAAAACCTTCGGTTTTGACAAGGTATTGATGATGAATTCCGGAGTGGAAGCGGTAGAAACTGCCCTGAAACTTGTGAGAAAATGGGGCTACAAAATAAAGGGCATAGAGAAGGATAAAGCGGTCATCTTATTTGCAAATGGAAACTTCCACGGTCGCACTCTGACTGTCATCTCGGCATCTGATGACCCTGTCGCTAAGCGGGAGTTTGGGCCCTATATGGATGGTATTGGCTCTGTCGCCTACAGTAGCTTGGATGCCTTGGAAAAAGCACTCAAAAGTGACCCCAATATAGCAGGATTTATAGTTGAGCCCATTCAGGGCGAAGCTGGTGTGCTGGTCCCTGAAGAAGGATATCTAAAAGCAGCATCAGAACTATGTAAAAAATATAATGTGCTTTTTGTTGCTGACGAAATCCAGACAGGTATCGCACGTACCGGCAAACTTCTGGCGACCTGTGGCAACTGCACTTGTACCAAAAGCTGTGAAAAGAAACCCGAAATCAAACCAGACATACTGATCTTGGGCAAAGCCTTATCTGGTGGAGTACTCCCGGTATCAGCGGTATTGGCCAATGATGAGATCATGCTGACGATACAGCCAGG
>JBATLS010000608.1:0-4346 GCA_049289435.1 Saprospiraceae bacterium
GGTTTACGGTGCGCAATCTTGAGCTCATCCGCTCAGCCCATGACACCGGCAGTTCATTGGCGCAGGTCATGGATAAAACCGTGACGCCCATGGGTGCTCGCTTGCTCAAAAATTGGATTTTACTGCCCCTATTGTCTATCGAAAGGATCAAAGACAGGCAGGATATGGTCGGGTACTTCATAGATAAGTATTTTGATCACGATGCACTGACCATTCTCCTCAAGCAAATAGGTGATATAGAAAGGATAGCGTCCAAATTGTCCATGGAAAGGATATCTCCTCGTGAATTGATGCAATTGAGAAGATCGTTGGACTTGTTGCCTGATATTCTATTGATATTGAAAGGCAGCAACAATCCATCGCTGGACATCTTGGCGGATAAAATTCACTTGTGTGAGAAGCTCAAAGGTGAAATAAAAAAGGCACTTTCTGACGACCCACCAGCACTCTTGTCTAAAGGAAATGTCATCAAAGATGGGTATAATGAAGAACTGGATGACCTACGAAATGTGATCAGAAATAGCAAGGAGTTACTCTTGGAGATACAAACTACTGAAGCAGAGAGGACAGGTATTTCAAGTCTTAAGATTGGATTTAATTCTGTCTTTGGGTATTATCTGGAAGTGACCAATAAGTATAAGGACCATGACCGAATTCCAGAAACTTGGGTAAGAAAACAAACATTGGCCAATGCAGAACGATATATATCCGAGGATCTGAAAAAACTGGAAACCAAGATCCTGACCGCTGAAGAAAAAATCGCTGAAATAGAAGAAAAACTTTACCATGATCTGGTAATTATGGCGGGAGGATATGTAGATCAAATTCAGCAAAATGCCAGACATATCGCTCAGTTGGATTGTATTTTATCATTTGCTTATATTGCCACCAAATACAACTACTGCCGACCGTTGGTTGATGAAGGATTTGGCATAGATCTAAAAGAAGCCAGACATCCAGTTATTGAGCGTCAGATGCCACCAGATCAGACTTATGTTCCCAATGACATAGTTTTGGACAATGACGATACTCAGATCATGATGATCACAGGTCCCAATATGTCGGGAAAATCTGCTGTCCTCAGGCAGACGGCTTTGATTGCATTGATGGCACAGATGGGTTCTTATGTACCAGCCACCTCAGCGCATATAGGATTGGTAGATAAGATATTCACCAGAGTTGGGGCCAGTGATAATATATCGAGTGGGGAGTCCACCTTTATGTTGGAGATGAACGAGACCGCCAGTATCATGAACAATATCTCCAACCGAAGCCTGATTTTGCTCGATGAAATTGGTAGAGGTACATCCACCTATGACGGCATCTCTATTGCCTGGTCATTGGCTGAATTTTTGCACAATGGGAAGATCAAACCTAAGACTTTGTTTGCCACCCATTATCATGAGCTCAATGAGTTGGCCATCAAGTATGATCGCATCAAAAACTACAATGTGACGACCCGAGAGATTGGCAATAGAGTGATCTTTTTACGAAAATTGGTGGAAGGCGGATGTGAGCATAGTTTCGGAATTCACGTAGCAGCTATGGCTGGGATGCCTAAGGATATCATCACTCGTGCCATGGAAATACTGCAGGATCTGGAGTCCAAAACCATAGAAGGCAATCAGGATGGAGGTAACAAAGATTTGAGACAACAGGCCAAAAATATCATGCCAAACAATTTTCAGATGAGTTTGTTTGAAACTGTAGATCCATTGGCCGGTAAGCTCAAAGAGAGCATCCATAGTCTGGATCTGAATACAATGACTCCCATAGAGTGCATGCTCAAACTGCATGAATTGAAAAAATTGCTGGATGAGTAATGGCTCATTGATAATTGATAATTGATAATGATTTATTGATAATGTCTAAATATATAAAGACTAACACTAAAAAAAAACACATATAACTGCCTTTACGATAACTTTTTAAACAATCTCACAATAAAATTTCTTAAAAGTTGCTACTTTAGCAAAATATTAAGTCTAAAAGTAGAAGTCACTTCGTTTAGGTGATGAATTATTAAAGACGAAAATTTAGTTACCAAATATAAACTCAATAAATGAATACCAAATTTTTCATATTTTTTATAGTAGGCTCCATGATGATGTCATGCGCCCGCAATCCTGTCACTGGTAAAAAGGAGTTTATGCTCATGTCTGAAGGTCAAGAACTAGCTCTGGGTCAGGAGTCAGATCCCGCGATCATATCGCAGTACGGCCTATATGACAATCCTACTATGCAGGAATTTATCAACGATAAAGGAAAGCAAATGGCTGCTATCTCCCACAGACCAAGTCTGCCTTATCAATTTAGAATATTAGATTCGCCCGTAGTCAATGCTTTTGCAGTGCCGGGTGGATACGTGTACTTCACCAGAGGCATCATGGGGCACTTCAATAATGAGGCTGAATTTGCTGGAGTCCTCGGTCATGAGATAGGACATATCACCGCCAAACACTCTGCCAAGCAATACACCCAACAAATGCTAACACAAATAGCTTTTATTGGAGGGTTGGTTTTTTCTGAAACATTCAGAGGAATGGCTGATGTGGCTCAACAAGGGGTAGGACTTCTGTTTTTGAAATTTAGTAGAGATCATGAGACCCAGTCCGACGAGTTGGGTGTGGACTACAGTACAAAAATTGGATATGATGCCCGACAGATGGCAGGCTTTTTTAAGACTCTGCAGAAGTTGAGTGGCGAAAACGGTAGCGTACCTACCTTTCTTTCTACCCACCCTGATCCGGGTGACAGATATACCAAAGTAGGGGCACTTGCGGTAGAAGCTCAAAAAACCCTGGATCCTGCTACCTTGAAAATAAACAGAAATGCATATCTAAAGATGATAGATGGGCTCATATATGGAGATGACCCCAAGCAGGGATATGCCGAAAATGATGTCTTTTACCACCCTGAACTCAAGTTTCAGTTTGGATTTCCGGCTGGATGGAAGCTGATCAATTCTCCATCACAAGTACAAATTACTCCTGAAGATGGTAAAGCCTTGATTACTATGTCATTAGCGCAAGGCTCTGACCTGAATACTGCAAAAAATACGGTGGTCGAAGAAAATAAATTGACTGTCATAGAATCTACCAATATCACGGTCAATGGTCTGCCAGCCATCGCTATGATGTCTGATATTTTGCCTGATCCACAGCAACAACAGCAGCAGGAGCAAGCTCAACCTTTGCGTATCCTCACTTATCTGATTGAGTACAATAAGCTGATCTACAAGCTCCATGGACTGAGTGTTCAAGCCGATTTCAACAAATATTTCGGTAGTTTTCAGTCATCTATGAAGAGTTTTAAGGTGTTAACAGATCAGTCCAAAATAGATAAAAAACCTACTTTGATAAAAATTGTAGAAAGTAAAAAGAACACCACTCTTGGTCAGATATTCACTGAATACAATATGCCGACATCAAAACATGAGACTTTGGCCATACTCAATGGTATGGAACTCAACGCAATGGTAGAAAGTGGTACCATGGTCAAAGTATTTGGCGGGCAATATTGAAAAAAAAATATATTTTTTCTTGGCTGTCAAGTGAAAATAATTGGCAATCGAATGTATTCTAAAATTAGTTTATTACGATAGGGTAGGGCTGTATTTTTTTTTGAATGAGCAAGTACTTGAACATAAACGCCTTATGTGATAACCATAGAAATCATCAAATATTTATTAAAATTTGCTTGATAAAAGTTTGGACAAGTAGTCATTAACATTGTATCTTTGCGTCGCTTTTGGAAAAGTCCTATAACGAAGCACCATGCGAAAGTAGCTCAGCTGGTAGAGCACGACCTTGCCAAGGTCGGGGTCGCGGGTTCGAATCCCGTCTTTCGCTCCACTTTAAGTTTTATAAAGTCTAATGCCCGGGTGGTGGAACTGGTAGACACGCAGGACTTAAAATCCTGTGACCATTGCGGTCGTGCCGGTTCGATTCCGGCTCCGGGTACAGCTTTATACTTTTCTTTTGTCAGTTCTGACCCAAGTTTATCCTTACATTTTTTCAATCTTTTGTTACCTTAACCAACTAAGGGAACGGTTTCGATATATGTATGTTTGGAATAATAAACCACTCAAGATAATTATCCAAAATTCTTTAGCCTATTGGTTTATCATTATACCATCCTCCTTATAAGAAGAGTTTTACACTAATCAGGACTTCAGATTCCTCGCAGTTCAAACTGGATTCAGACCATGGATAATTAAAGCTTTCCCATAACCTATCGGGATTTGGCATTGCATTCTCTGAATGCAATTTGTGGTAATATTTGCAATCAGAGATTACAAAGCCATTTTTGACTATTTTGGTAACTTTATAGGTCATTGCCTTGAA
>JBATLS010000609.1:0-2049 GCA_049289435.1 Saprospiraceae bacterium
ATACTTTCCACTTTCAACAATCATATCACGACGATAGAGTTCTATCATCCTGCCCAAAACTCTATGCCCGGTCATCTTTTGTCAGAACTGGTCAGGCATATTTATACTGCTGGAGCAGACGATAATACCTATGTTATCATCTTAAAGAGTGCTGGAGAAAGGACATATTGTGCCGGAGCAAGCTTTACAGAATTGGCAGCAATCCCTGATTCTCAAACCGGAAAAACATTTTTTATGGGATTTGCAAATGTGATACTTGCCATCAAAAACTGCCCAAAAATCATCATTGGCCGGGTGCATGGCAAAGCTGTGGGTGGTGGAGTTGGATTGGCAGCTGCCTGTGACTATACGATGGCTACTCAGTACGCATCAGTCAGGCTTTCTGAGCTTGCTGTCGGGATTGGACCATTTGTCATCGGCCCGGCTGTAGAGCGAAAGATAGGATTGTCCGCTTTTAGCCAGATGTCCCTCAATGCCAATGAATGGCAAACCGCAGCATGGGCAAAATCAAAAGGACTGTTTACGGAGGTATTTGATACCACGATACAGCTTGATGCTTATATAGAGCACTTTACTACTGACCTTGTACTGAAAAATCCGGAAGCCCTGATGGCACTCAAAAAAATCTTTTGGGAAGGTACCGACCATTGGGGTGAGTTGCTGGAGACTCGAGCAGAAGTAAGTGGAAAGTTGATATTATCAGATTTTGCAAAAAAGGCAATTGGAGCATTTCTTAATGAGTGATCAACCTGTAATACAAGGAGATAAAGATCAACATTTCGATTATATCATTGCGGGTGGAGGTTTGTCCGGATTGATGTTGGCTTACAGGACGAGCCTTGATACTTATTTTGATTCCAAAAAAATACTAATCATTGATCGTCAAGCTAAAATAGACAATGACAGGACTTGGTGTTATTGGGAAAAAGGAGATGGGGAATGGGATCACTTATTGACAAAATCGTGGGAAAAGATATATTTTGGCAGTGAAAATTATAAAGCAACCATCCCTCTGGAAAAATATCGGTACAAGATGGTGCGTAGCAAAAAGCTGTATGCTTTTTTTCATGAAGCCATTGCTCATAAAACTAATATAACCTCTATCATTGAAAATATCACCAGTATTGATGATGACAAAGACGGAGTCATAGTCACCTCTGATCGCACAAAATATTATGCAAAGAAAGTATTTACCAGTATTTTTGACAATAATCAACTGACAAGTCAACAGACTTATGCTTACTTAAAACAGCATTTCGTAGGCTGGTTTGTAGAGGTAGATCAACCTTTATTTGACGATTCAACCGCTGTTTTCATGGATTTTGATATCCCACAATCGGCCAACACCAGATTCATGTATGTATTGCCAACATCTCCGACAGTCGCATTGTTTGAACACACTCTTTTTTCAGAAGATTTACTGTCCATTAGCGAGTATGAAGATTCTATCAAAGCATATTTGAATAAAAGTGGCATTAAAAATTATCGAATCATAGAGAAAGAGCAGGGCAATATTCCTATGACGTGCTTCCCGTTTGAGTACAAAAACTCCATTAACTTGATGTCAATCGGTAGTGCTGGCGGATGGACCAAACCAAGTACTGGTTATACCTTTGGGTTGACTACTGAATATTCCCGTAGATTAATCTCTTTTTTGAAGTCTTCTGATGACTTAAGCAAATTTTCTGTGATCAACCGATATTGGTATTATGATCTGATCATGCTGGATGTACTACAAAGGAAAAATGTCTTGGGATCGGAGATTTTTGCATCCATATTCAAGGGCAATAAAGTAGAAGAAATATTCCGGTTTCTGGATCAAAAAGGCACGGTTTGGAGCGATCTGAAAATCATGTTGAATACAAAGCCGATGCATGAATTTTCTTATTCTGCCATCAAGCAAACAAAGACAATGATAGGAAAATTAATGAATAAATAGTCGCACTATATCAGGACGTATCACTAAATTTTGATTTTCTTTAATCTATCTAAATCCCGTTTATTTTCCCGTTCCTTGATAACATCTCTTTTATCATAGGACTTTTTACC
>JBATLS010000610.1:0-2585 GCA_049289435.1 Saprospiraceae bacterium
CGGAATACCCAGCATAGGCGAAAAAATCGACAGACAATTTAATTATTTCTTACCTAAAGCTTCGTTTGAACTAGATAAGCTTCGTATCAGAGCCAATTACTCCACGGCAATCAGGGAACCATCTATGGATCAATTGCAGCCAGTATTAGACAACTCGGATCCGCTAAATGTATATAAAGGAAACCCTAATCTGGTACCAGAATATCGGCACAATATGAGGCTATCTTACAACTTTTTTGATCAGTTCAATTTCAGAAGTTTATTTGCCAATGTGAGAATGGGTTACACAAAAAATAGAATTACCACTGCGTCTATTATTGATCCAGTATTGTTTATTAGGACCCAAACCCCTCTCAATACTGACCACGAGTCAACTATGCAGGCGAATATCAATTATAGCAGCCCGCTCAACTTCATGAAAGCCAAATACAGAGTTGGACTCAATTCTTCACTTACTAATGGTATCAACTTTATCAATGGTATCGAAAACACCATCGACCGGTGGACCAATGGGTTAAACCTACAGTTGGAAAATAAATCAAAAACAAAATATGATGCGTCCATCAGCAGCAGATGGAGCTTCAATAACAACATCTACAAAGAAAATGAAGCTCTAAATACCAGTTTTATCAATCAGACTTATGAAGGGTATTTGGCCATATTTGCCGGCAAGGGATGGATTATGGATTCCCGAATGGAATACAATATCTATGGTCAGGGGTCATTTGACGAAGCTACTAAAGTAAAACTGTGGCAGGCATCAGTGTCTAAAGGATTTATGGACAACAAAATCACTGCCAAACTTAGAGTATTCGATATCCTGAATCAAAATCAGGGTGTAAGCCGGAGTGCTTCAGAAACGAGCATCTCAGAGTCGGTGTCCAATACCATAGGCCGCTATTTTATGGTCAATGTCACTTATGCACTCAATGCTTTGGGAGCACCTAAGCAATCAGGGCCTATGCATATGATAATCAATAGATAAGTGAGTATTTATTTCGTGATTTAGAATGGATGGAGTATATAAACATCCGGGCAAATGTAAACTCAAATCTGCGAATAGAGATTCTTATAAACGATCTTCTTTACTACTATCATCAGAATGAACAAAATAGTATTAAAGAGGTCTATTCAAATATAATGGTCTTGTTGCCATATACAAAGATGGTGTCATTAAATACCAATTTGAGTGCTTCGGCAAGTACTAGTTTTTCGACATCCCGCCCTGCCTGAGCCATTTCCTGCCAGCTCTGTGTATGATCCACATGCAGTACTTCCTGTCTGATGATGGGTCCTTCGTCCAGATCTTCATTGACAAAATGTGCCGTGGCACCTATGATCTTTACTCCACGCTGAAAAGCTTGTTTATAAGGATTGGCACCAATGAATGCCGGTAAAAATGAATGGTGGATGTTTATAATTTTATTAGGAAAGTGTTTTACAAAATCTGAAGTAAGGATTCGCATATATTTGGCCAGTACAATATAGTCGGGTGTAAAATGGGCAATTTTTTCCAAGACTAATGATTCATGTTCTTCTCTGGCAATATCATCAGCTGGTATGTGGAAAAACGGGACGTCAAATCTACCAACGAGTTCTGCCAAACTATTGTGATTGCCTATGACTGCCAATATATTGGCATTGAGCTCTCCAAAATGGTGTCTGATGAGTAGTTCGCTGATACAATGGTGCTCTTTGGTGACCAACACTACTATGTCCTTTTTACCCTTGATGGAGATATCAATTCTGGCATCTTCCGGCAATATACCAGTCAGACCATTGTATATCCGCTGATGGTCTGATTCACCCCATATCTCTGACCTCATAAAAAATCGATTGCTTTCGCGCTCTACAAACTCCTGATTGGAGATGACATTGAGATTGTTGTGATAAAATACTCCTGTAATTTTATGCACCAGACCTTTTTCGTCTGTACAATCTATTTTGACAGTGCTCTTTTCCATATGTTTTGATTTGCATTATTCAGAATGACATCAAAATATAACATCTTGTTGACCATCTAAATTATCCCAGGTTTAAAAATTTAGTGTTGCAAAAAGGTGTACCTTAAAATCAGATCATAGCTTCCAATCTGGTGATATCCTCCTCCAGGATTTTGATTCGTGCGATTCCATCTGCCAGCTTAGACTTTTCTTTATCCACCACAGCAGCAGGGGCACCACTGACAAAACGCTCATTGCTGAGTTTGGCTTGCACAGAAGATACAAATCCATGCTGATACTCCAGTTCCTTCTTCTTATCTGACAATTCTGCTTCTACATCCAAAGCTTTACCAATAGCGACGATGCACTTTTCAGTACCAGATATGAAACCTAACCCTTCTATATCATCTTTATCAGTCAGGGCTATATTGCTGAGATTTCCCAATTTAGTACATATTTCACTCCATCCTTTCATCTCCATCAATGCTACGCTCCGTGATGTATTCATGATAAATACTTCCAATTGGTCTTTCATTTTGATACCGTTTTTATTGCGGATATCTCTGATATTGGTAATGATATCTTTGGCTTGCTCTACTTTGTCTATGACATCCTGATCGAAGGAGGCAGGTTTGGGATAAG
>JBATLS010000611.1:0-1885 GCA_049289435.1 Saprospiraceae bacterium
GAAAGCTCTTAAAAAAATTCTGGTTCGCCGTAGCTTTTACAGTACCCATATTTATCATTGCCATGTCAGAAATGGTCCACAACAATCCTTTATATTCGATCTTGGATCAGAAATACTGGAATTGGATTCAGCTTGGATTATCTATTCCTGTGGTATTCTTTGCTACATGGATGTTTTTTAGACGTGCATGGACATCTATTCGAACGATGAATCTCAATATGTTCACGCTCATTGGTATCGGTTCTGGAATAGCCTGGACATTCAGTGCATTTGCGATGTTGTTTCCTGATATATTTCCGCAGGAATTTAAGACGATGGATGGAAATGTATTTGTGTATTTCGAAGCCACTACGGTCATACTTAAATTGGTTCTTCTTGTACAATTGTTGGAAGCGAGAGCACATAGTCAAACATCTGGCGCCATCAAAGCATTACTCCAATTGGTGCCATCTACTGCTACATTGGTAGAAAACGGTGTAGATAAAGTCATTTCAATTGACAAGATTGAGCAAGGATATTTGCTTCGAGTCAAACCAGGCGAAAAAATTCCTGTAGATGGCACGATCGTAGAAGGTCATAGCAGTATAGATGAATCCATGATTACTGGCGAACCTATTCCAGTCGATAAGGGTGTCGATGATAAAGTAAGTTCCGGTACGATCAATGGTACAAAATCTTTTGTCATGATTGCTGAGAAAGTGGGTTCAGAAACCTTGCTCTCTCAGATTATTCATATGGTCAATAATGCCAGCAGATCCAAAGCACCCATACAAAAATTGGCCGATCAAATTTCTAAATATTTTGTTCCCATTGTTTTGTTGGTTTCGGTGTTGACTTTTATCGCTTGGGCAGTTTTTGGACCCGAACCAGCTTATGTATTTGCATTCGTCAATGCCATTGCAGTGCTCATCATTGCTTGCCCTTGTGCTCTGGGTTTGGCTACTCCGATGTCTGTGATGGTAGGAGTAGGTCGTGGAGCACAATCAGGCGTATTGATCAAAAATGCAGAAGCCTTAGAAAAAATGAATAAGGTTGATACGCTGATCGTTGACAAAACAGGTACGATCACAGAGGGAAAGCCTTCGGTAGAAAAAGTGGTATCAATAGATGATTCAGAAACATCGGATCTGTTGCATTACATTACATCATTGAATCAATATAGTGAGCATCCATTGGCGGAAGCCGTCGTAAAATATGGAAAAGAAAATAATGTTCCGCAGACGAAAGTTTCAGATTTTGAAGCAGTGGCTGGCAAAGGGGTAATTGGTACTGTTGGAAATGTAAAAGTAGCCTTGGGCAATGCGAAACTAATGGAGCAATTATCCATATCCATTCCTGAAAATTTACTCTCACAAGTCACGGCAGAACAAGAAAAAGGAAAAACGGTATCTTTTATAGCTGTAGATCAAAAGGCAGTAGGTTATGTTATAATTTTTGATGCTATCAAAACGACAAGTTTAGAAGCCATTCAGGAGTTACAAAAAAGTGGCGTCGAAGTCATCATGCTCACCGGTGACAATAAGAATACTGCCAAAGCAGTTGCAGAACAATTGAATCTAAAACATTATAAAGCAGAGTGTCTCCCTGAGGATAAGCTTAATGAAATCAAATCATTGCAACAACAAGGCAGAATCGTTGCCATGGCTGGCGATGGCATCAATGACGCACCAGCTCTCGCGCAGTCCGACGTGGGCATCGCTATGGGCACGGGCACTGATGTTGCTATAGAAAGTGCTTCGATTACCTTAGTCAAGGGAAACCTTCAAGGCATTGTAAAGGCTAAATACTTAAGCCATGGTGTCGTCAGAAATATTAAACAAAATCTGTTTTTTGCATTTGTGTACAATATTATTGGTGTACCTATTGCTGCCGGAATATTATTCCC
>JBATLS010000612.1:0-11024 GCA_049289435.1 Saprospiraceae bacterium
AACAAATAAACAAATAAACAAATAAAAATCAACCATCAACCTAACACCTAACACCTAACACCTAATTTTGAACGTACTTAATACATATTACAATCTTAAAGGAGACCGCTCGGTTTGGCTCATCGTGGCTCTGTTGAGTATTTTCTCGCTTTTGATCGTGTATAGTACCTCAGGAAGTCAGGTATATAAATTCAATACAAGTCACGGTACGGAGTACTACTTAATCCGACAGTTGATGTTTATCGGCCTTGGGTTATTGTTTGTATATACGGCCTACAAATTACATTATATGGTGTACGCCAAGCTTGCACCTATATTGATGGTCATTGCAGTGCCACTATTAGTTTATACAGCTTTGTTTGGTACAGAAATAAATGATGCTTCGAGATGGATAAAGATCCCAATCCTTGAGTTGTCATTTCAGACTTCAGATTTTGCAAAGATTGCGCTGATTATGTTTGTAGCAAGGTCATTAGCAATCAGACAAGATTATATCAAGAGTTTTAAAGATGCTTTTGTACCGATTATACTTCCTGTGATTATCTTTTGCGGATTGATCGCTCCATCCAATCTATCTACAGCAGCACTTCTGTTTGTGACGTGTTTTTTGATGATGTTTATAGGCAGGATTTCATTGAAGTATGTTTTTCTGCTGATGCTTCTTGGAGCTCTGGTTTTTGCAGGAATATTTATCATAGGTCAGTATTTTCCAGAGCACTTTAGAGTAGATACGTGGATATCCAGGATCAATGATTTTTTGTATTCTGATGGACAGTTTCAGGTGCAGCAATCCAAGATTGCCATCGCTGAAGGAGGTGCTTTCGGATTAGGCCCTGGCAATAGTATTCAAAGGAATATATTGCCTTATGCATACGCTGACTTTATATATGCCATCATTTGCGAAGAATATGGATTTTTGGGTGGCATGTTGATATTGCTTGTGTATCTATGGTTGCTGATCAGGACGGTGAGTTTGGTGACGAGATGTCCAAAGACATTTGGAGCTATGCTCGCTGTAGGGTTGACATTAAATATCGTGATCACGGCTTTTGCCAATATCGCTGTCTCAGTACAGTTGGTTCCGGCGACTGGATTGACATTACCGATGATCAGTATGGGAGGTACGTCCTTTTTATTCACATGTTTGTCATTTGGTATCATACTGAGCGTAAGCAGATATGTGGAGCAGGCATTTGAAGAGAAGAAGCAGCTTGAAAAAATGGAATTGGATGTCGAGAGTAGTCATTAGTGGTGGAGGTACCGGAGGACATGTATTTCCTGCGATAGCGATAGCAGATGCTCTGATAGCAGAATCATCTTTGACAGAAATTCTTTTTGTAGGAGCGATAGGAAAAATAGAAATGGAAAAAGTCCCGAAAGCGGGATACGATATAGTAGGATTGAATATTGCAGGTTTTCAGCGGAGATTGACCTTGAAGAATCTTTTATTTCCCTTCAAATTGCTGGGAAGCATGATCAGAGCCTTCATGATAGTCAGAAAATTTAGACCTGATGTAGCAGTAGGTGTGGGTGGATATGCCAGTGGACCGGTACTTAAGGTGGCCAACTTCCTTGGTATTCCCACTGTCTTGCAGGAGCAAAATTCGTATGCAGGCGTGACCAATCGCATGTTGTCATCCAAAGCTGCAAAAGTTTGTGTGGCTTATGACGGACTGGAGCGATTTTTTCCCGCTGACAAAATAGTATTTACAGGCAATCCGGTGCGTAAAGACATACTGGACAAAAAAATAGATCAGAGAGAGGCACTTCTATCCTTAAATTTGGAGCCGAACAACAAAACGGTCTTAATTTTTGGGGGAAGTCTCGGAGCAAGGACGATCAATGATGCAGTGTTGGCAAATGCAAGTATCATACACTCCATGAGTGATGTCAATATCATTTGGCAGGTCGGCAAGATGTACTTTGAAGAGTTTAAAAATTGTTCATTGGCCACTTCCAAAAATATCCGAATATTGGCTTTCATAGAGGATATGGACATAGCTTATAGTGCTGCCGATATTGTGATATGCAGAGCTGGTGCATTGACCATCTCAGAACTGGCCATATTGGGTAAAGCAGCCATTCTTATACCTTCGCCAAATGTGGCAGAAGATCATCAAACGGTCAACGCTATGTCTCTGGTCAACAGAGGAGCAGCGATCTTGGTCAAGGATGTGGATGCAAAAGGAAAATTAGTTAGCGTGATGCAGGATTTGCTTCACGATCAAAATAAACGAAACGGTCTGAAGGAGCATATCAAATACTTCGCCAGGCCTGAGGCAGCAAAAAAGATTGCTGCTGAAATATTGAAGATATGTAAAAGTAGTCAAAGATGACCATCAAAGAAGCCCAACACATTTATTTCATTGGGATCGGTGGTATTGGGATGAGTGCAATAGCTCGATATTTTGTAGCCCAGGGCAAAAAAGTATCTGGATATGACAAGACTCAGACCAGTCTCACAAGTCAGCTTTCGGCGGAGGGGATAGACATCCATTTTGAAGATCATGTATCATCTATACCAAATGATATTGATATGGTGATTTTCACTCCTGCGATTCCTCATGACCATGTAGGGTATAATCACCTGCTGAAATCTGGCATCATGATGATCAAGAGGTCAGAAGCGCTCGGACTCATCAGCAATGAAATGAAGTCGATCGGTATAGCTGGGACGCATGGTAAGACCACCACCAGCTCGATGGTGACACATGTACTCAAAGTAGGAGGAATAGACGTTTCTGCTTTTTTGGGTGGCATCACCATCGATTATCAAAGCAACTGCATCATAGGCAAAAGCGATGTGGTGGTCCTGGAGGCGGATGAGTATGACAGATCATTTTTGAGATTGAGCCCATATATCGCATCTATCTCGTCTATGGATCCGGATCACCTGGATATCTATGGTGATCATGATGGTATGAAAGAGGGTTTTAAGTCATACGCGGATAAAGTCAGGGACGGTGGACATTTGATCATTCGAGAAGGGCTCTTGGATGACTTTAGGTTGAGCGAATTGGGGACTTTGGTCAGAAGGGGCATAACGATCTATGAGTATGGGGATGAAAAGGGGCAAATCTTGTTTCAGAATATCACCGTCAAGGATGGAAGGTATGTTTTTGATTATCAAGGTTTGGGTAAAGAGTGGAAAGAGATAGTACTTAATCTCCCAGGTAGCCACAACGTCGAAAATGCATGTGTGGCTGTGACCATAGGGATTTTATGTGGCGTTGTAGAAGATAAAATCAGAGAAGCATTGGCTGGATTCAAAGGAATACAGCGTAGGTTCGAGAGAATCATTGAAACCAAGGATGTAGTCTATATAGATGACTATGCACATCATCCGGGAGAGCTCAAAGTAGCCATCGATGCAGCAAGAACACTCTACCCTGTCCAAAAGATCACAGGTATATTCCAACCTCATCTTTACTCCCGGACCAGAGATTTTGCCGCTGAATTTGCAGATGAGCTAAGTAAGCTGGATGAAGTGATATTGATGGACATCTATCCGGCCAGAGAGTTACCAATGGATGGAGTAGATGCGCGGTTGATATTTGACATGATCAGCCAAAAAAATAAGTATCTGGTGGATAAGGAAAGCCTTATGCCGTTGATTCATCAAAAAGATTTTGAGGTATTATTGACACTTGGAGCAGGAGACATCGACACGTTTGTACAAAAAATAAAAGAACATTTACAAAAATAAAAAATAGGATAAGTGAGCGAAAGGAAATTAAATATGAAAAGAGTCAGAGATACCATGATATGGTTGTCTCTGATGGCAGGGATTTGTGCCTTGCTGTTCTTTTCTGTCCTTCGCAAATCCAATGCCGAGGTAAAGACTTTGGTAGTTACATTTGTTGAAAATGATCAGAATGGTGTGCTGATTTCAGAGAAAGAAGTAAAGCAGATATTGAATATGGCTGCTGGAAAGCCAATAAGTAAATCAAATATCAAAATGCTCAACCTCAGAAAATTGGAAGCCAAACTTCAGAAAGACAAACGGATTGAACGTGCCGATCTTTACTTTGACTCCAAGGACAGACTCAACGTAAGAATCGTGCAGAAGAAGCCTGTGATGAGAGTCATTGAAGAAGCAGGGGGCCAGTACTATTTGGATGATAAAGGTAAGCAGGTGCCCGTGAGTATAGGAAGTGCAGTCAGAGTTCCTATAGTAACGGGAGTCACAGATAGTTTCAGTACTAAATTTTTGCAAGCTGACAGACCTTCATCACTAAAGGAAGTCTTTTTAATATTAAAATACGTATCAGAAGACCCATTTTTATCCTCACTCATTGAGCAGGCACATGTGGAGAGTGATGGTACTGGTGATATAGTATTGATACCCAAATTGGGTCGTGAAAAGCTGATATTTGGTACGTCTCGGGATATGGAAGACAAATTTGACAAATTAAAGATATTTTATAGAGATGGCATACCCAAGTTGGGGTGGAGTCGATATAAGACTTTAAATCTGAAATATACCAATCAGGTAGCCGGAACTCTGGCAAATCCTGAACTGGCAAATATTATAAAATCAATGCCCAGAGATTCACTACAAGCAGCTCTGGCAGTAACAGATATTAACAAACAAAGTATTCAACATTAAATAAATTTTAGTACTATGAACGATCATGTAACATTAAAAAACACCGCAGTAGCGCTCGACATTGGAACCACCAAGGTATGTGCTATAGCAGGCCAGCTCAATGAGTATGGCAAACTGGAGATAGTGGGTATGGGTGTAGTTCGCTCAGAAGGCGTATCGAGAGGAGTAGTCTCCAATATTGATAAAACAGTCAAAGCCATCAGGGAAGCTGTTGACATAGCGGAGAGAAATGCGCACTGTAAGTTTAGAGTAGTACATGTCGGGATAGCTGGTCAGCATATCAAGAGTCTCCATCACCATGGGCTTTTGGTACGCCATGATTCCAATACTGAAATAAATCAGGGCGATATCGACAAACTGATCAAAGATATGTATAAACTGGTCTTGCCTCCGGGAGATAAGATACTTCACGTAGTACCTCAGGAATATACGGTCGATGATGAGCAGGATATTTTTGACCCTATCGGAATGTCAGGCGTGCGACTCGAAGCCAACTTTCACATCATCACTGGTCAGATTTCGGCCAGTAGAAATATACTGCGTTGCGTAGAGAAAGCGGGTCTGGAAGTAGCAGATGTCACATTGGAGCCCATCGCATCAGCAGCGTCAGTATTGAGCGATGAAGAAAAAGAAGCAGGAGTTGCTTTGGTGGATATAGGTGGTGGTACGACAGATATTACCATCTTCAAAGACGGCATCATCAGACATACGAGTGTCATTCCATTTGGTGGCAATGTGATCACCAAAGACATCAGAGAAGGATGTACTGTCATGAACGAGCAGGCAGAAAAGCTAAAAGTGAAATTTGGATCTGCTATGGCAGAAGAAATAGTGGACAATAGGATCATCACCATACCTGGATTCAAAGGTAGGGATCATAAAGAGATATCAGAAAAAAATCTTGCGCGCATCATTCAGGCACGTGTCGAAGAGATATTTGACTACGTACTTTGGGAGATCAGAAGATCGGGATACGAGAGTAAGTTGATCGCTGGTATCGTACTGACGGGAGGAGGTTCACTGCTCAAGCACATCGACCTATTGTCTGAGTATCACACAGGCTTACCTACGAGAGTGGGGCAACCGATAGAACATCTTGCACATGGATACAGCAGCCAGTTGGCCAGTCCGATATTTGCTACCGCGGTAGGATTGTTGAAACATACTATAGATAATTATGGTGATAAGACGACTTATGTCGAAGAGTTTAAGAAAATCACAGAGGAGCCAAGATTTCAGGACAATACTTACCCTCCGTTAGACAATCATAAGCATAAGAATCAACCACAGGAAATGGAAGATGAAGATTATGATCAAATGGAGACAACCACTGATCAGACGCCCAAAAAAGGATTGTTTACGAAGCTTTATACTTATACCAAAGACTTTTTTGAGACTGTCCCGGATTCAGAATTTTAGAATCTTTCGGTGACCATTTAAAACACATATAAATAATAAACAGATGAAATTTGATATTCCAACCAACGAAAAATCGATCATAAAAGTAGTCGGAGTCGGCGGCGGTGGTGGTAATGCAGTCGGACACATGTTCAGACAAGGTATCACTGGGGTAGATTTTGCTATTTGCAATACGGATGCTCAAGCTATGGAGTCCAATCCTGTACCTATCAAAATAGCACTTGGTCCCAATCTTACAGATGGCAGAGGAGCTGGAAGTATGCCGGAGGTAGGTAAACAATCCTGTATTGAGTCTATAGAAGAAATAAGAGCCTGGTTATCAGATGGCACAAAGATGCTTTTCATCACTGCTGGCATGGGAGGTGGTACTGGCACAGGTGCAGCACCGATCATAGCCAAAGTGGCCAAAGAGATGGAAATACTGACAGTAGCTATAGTTACCCTTCCATTCAAGTTTGAAGGGCTTAGGAGGCAACGTCAAGCCCACGAAGGACTGGAGCAGTTGAAAAAAAATGTGGACTCTATACTCGTCATTAGCAATGACAAGATGAAGATGATCCACGGCAATCTGGCTCTTTCAGCAGCATTTGGACAAGCAGATGATATTTTGACCACAGCTGCCAAAGGTATTGCCGAGATTATCACCGTACCAGGGTATATCAATGTGGATTTTGAAGATGTCAACACAGTCATGAGAGCCAGTGGAGTAGCCATCATGGGTAGTGCTATGGCCGATGGTGATGACAGAGCCGCCAAAGCGATCAGTCTGGCACTTAGCTCTCCATTATTGGAGGACAATGATATCAGAGGTGCGCAGCATATACTGCTCAATATCACCTCGGGGACCAAAGAAGTGACCATGGATGAAATAGGCGAGATCACTGAGCACGTACAGGAAGAAGCAGGATATGGTACTGACCTGATATGGGGCAATTGTCAGGACGAATCACTTGGTGAAAAGATAATGATCACTCTGATAGCTACTGGGTTTAGAGAGGGTGGAGCAAAAAGAAAGGAGCACCTATCCGAAAAAGTGAAAGTCTCCCTGGAAAGTGAAAAAATGGAAGAACTCATAGACGAAGATTATACAGTTTTTGATTTTGAGAATAATTCCAGTGACAATATTGTGGACTTTGATACTGATGATGTCAGACAAACGATCAATATGCTGGGTGTAAAATCAGGTGATCCTTATGCCACAACAAAAAGCGGCAAATTGACAGAAGCTTTAAAAAAAAGAAGTGAAGCAGATGCCGCAAGAAGAGAATACCTAAGGAAAACCAATAGCAAACCTTTGGACAACCCTAAGATCATATCAGATATGGAAAATGTGCCTGCATATGCAAGACGCAATGTGATTCTGGACGAAACCGAAAAGGCCAACGAAAAGCAAAAATCGACTTTTGTGGTCAGCATGGACGATGACAACAATGCTTTCCTAAGCAACAACTCGTTTTTGTATGATAATGTAGATTAATTTTTTTTTAAATAAATGCGGTAGGTATCATCAGCATTGGACAAGTAAATACCACAAGTGATTTGCCAACCGCTCAAAATATGTAAATGTTAAGTTAAATATTAATAAGCTTTTTTAATGTCTGGAGGGGATTTATCCTTCTCCGGGCACTAAAGAAATACCAGTCCCTTTGGCGGGGAAATAGTAAAGACACCTTTTTTTTTTCATTACAACCTGAAATCAATAGAATCCAAAGAAATATGACCATTCAGTTGGGCATATAGTCAGAAGAAATACTGACCAATAATTTTGGATTTTCGTCTTTATTTATAAACTTTTTATTGAGATTGGTTTATTAATTACAGGTCCATGGCTCCCCGCCTGGACCTTTTTTTTTTGATGTGGTAGGATATCAAGGTCATAGGTTTATATCGGAAAACCAGCTTCGTCTCACTGATTGGGTATATATAATTTACATAACAATTAACTGAAAATAAGTGGATTAGCATTATTTTTGAAGATTTTTCCCTTCATAATAATACCCAAAAAGGCGACTTGCTCAGGATACAAGCTCAGGTTAATTTTTAGCATGTTATTTATCTGTAATATGATATTCATTTCGGCAACACAACATAATAATATTACTTTGAATAAACTAGGAGTATGGCAAATCCAATGGGTGTATCCACAAAATGTATTAATCCCATTAACACCAAAAATAAAATGATAACTTTGCGGCATTAACTTCATGTTTTTACAAAGAGCAACAATTAATTAAAAGATTAGATACCTGATGGGAATTGAATCACATTTTGAAACGATTTACAACGAACACAAAAATATTGTATTCAACATGTGTCTGAATTATGTATTGAACCCAGAAGATGCCCAGGATATCACCCAGGAAGTTTTTGTAAAAGTACATCAAAAGTATCATCAATACAATGCTGAATCAGCCACTCTTAAAACCTGGATTTGTCGCATCGCCATCAATCATTGTCTTGATTTTCTGAAAGCCAAAAAGACAAAAAAACGATTTGGGTTTATTACCTCATTGTTCCACCCTGAAACCAACGAACCTATAGCCAGCGTTGTTGAACTAAATCATCCAGGGGTACAAACGGAGGATAAAGAGGCCATCGAAAGTTTGCTTAAAATCATATACAGCTTGCCAGAAAACCAAAAGACGGCCATAATATTAAGCAAAATAGAAGACCGACCGCAAAAAGAAGTAGCAGAAATTATGGATACCAGCGTCAAGGCTGTAGAGTCTCTGTTGCAAAGGGCAAAACAATCCATTCAAAATAAATTAACTGAGAGCGAAGGATTATAAAATTTACGTCGTATATCTTAATGTGAAACGTATGAATATCGAAAACAAACTGGATTTACTCAAGCAGATTAAGGAAGTGGATGCCCCACCTTTTTTGCTGACCCGTATCAGACAACAGATACAGAACCTAAATAATGTGGAGGCCCCTATACAATGGAAATGGGCTTTTGCCCTGACTTCAGTAGCTATTGTTGCATTAAATATTTCAATATTTTTTACGTCTGTCAGTGCTACGACAGAAGATACCACAGGTATCGAAACGGTCATCAACAGTATGCATCTTTCCACTACAAATAATATTTACAATGAGTAAATTAAGACTCTTATCCATAGCAGTCATCGGACTATTACTTGTCAATATAGCTATAGTAGGTTTTTTATTACTAAGAAAACCACCACATCCACCTCAAGGAAAGCCCCCAATGGCAAATGATGGACCAAAGCAGGTTATTATCGAAAGATTGAATTTGGATGACGACCAAATAGCTGCATACACTCAATTGATTACTTCTCACCAGGTGACCATGAATACGTTGGAAGACAGCATCAGAGTAATGAAAAACAATCTCTATCAAACACTGAATGACGAAGATTCGTCAGAAAAAGATTCCATAATTACCCAGTTAAATGCTATTCAAAAAAAGATAGAAGTGGTCAACTACGAACATTTTTTTAGTCTTAAAAAGCTTTGCAGATCTGATCAGTTGGATCAATACAACAAACTAACGGAAGAACTGTCTCATTTTTTTGATATGGGAAGTAAAGATGCTCCTCCACCTAAAAATTGAAACAAACAATTCTAATTATTTTAAATTGAATGGTAAAAACAAAGGTAGGCTATCCTGGAAAAAAGGTGCAAAGGGTACAGAGTATTTAATCATCTAATGAATCTCAATAAGTAAAAGATTAACTTCCATTTAAGTCATTGCTCTTGTCTTTAGTGTTGGATATTTCATTTTTACAATAAATCCTTTCCAATGTCTGATATTTATATTTTTAGAAAAAATGCTATCAAAAGAATATCTTATTTGATATTAAAAATATGTGTTTTAAGCATGCTATTGTTCTTATTGATCAGGTGTGGCAGCACCCTTAAAAAAAGTGCCCCAGCAGATGGAGATGAGGTTTCAATACAGGTCAATCCAGCCTATTTCATTAAAGAAGGATTGGTAGAACCCATCACAAAAGTAGATTACAAATTATCTGACGGAAGCACCGTGGCTTGTTACAAAATTGTGACATCGTCCACTCCTAGTGAGCATACCATGGGTCCCTGGTGTCCCACAAGCATCAGTGATGGTGCAGATAAGGGTGGTATCTGGATGGAAAGCGGAAAAGTATATGACGTGGATGGTGCATTTGTAAAAAATTTGGCCACATTTTACAAAGACGTCAAATGGAAGATGTATCATGCAGACGGCAGCATTCAGGTGACGAATACCAAAGAAGCTTGCGATGCAGCAGCCCGTCCAAATGTTGATCCGGCCTATCAAAACTTTTGTGTACAGTGCTTACCATCGTATGTAGATGGATTAAAGCAAATATTCTACATTCCGGTTACCCCTGAAGTAGCACCCCAAGTCAATGCATATCAGGATAACCGTCCTCCAGGACCGCCTTCAGGAGCAGGTAACAACAGACCTGCCAATGGAGAGCGACGTGGTCCGCCGCCTGGTGGCAGAGGGCCACATGCAGGAGTATCTACCATAGGTATTGCCTTCAATGGAGTAAATTTTGACCCTCCTGCGCCGACTTCGGACATACTAAAACACTATACTTTGGCACCATTGGACGATAATGGTGGACACATCAATCCACATGCAGGCTATCACTATCATGCTGCCACTGGCAAAACAAAAAAAATAAAACAAGCTGATGGTCATGCAGCCATGATTGGATATGCTATGGATGGGTACGGTATGTTTGAACTACTGGATGAAGCTGGAAAAGAACCAGTAGCTTTAGATGATTTCAGAGGACATTATGATGCTATCAGGGGATATCACTACCATGTGGGGCCTGCCGGGGGCAATAAATTCATAAATGGATTCAGGGGAAAAACGGGTGGTTTTTCTGCTTCATTCTGATCATACTTCTCACTTTTCATTTACTCTGAAAATCATTTGAATTAATATTTCCCATAAAATAATCCAAAATTTCCGAAGGATTATTTAAATGGGCTCGTATAAGACTTAGAGTATGTTTAA
>JBATLS010000613.1:0-2471 GCA_049289435.1 Saprospiraceae bacterium
GATCTGGACATCCCAGGTCGTCAGGAAGGTACTGCCAATATTCATGTAGGTATTGAATGGTTGGCAAGCGTGGCCTTCGAGCATACTGAAAAAATAGGAAAGAGAGTACTCGTCCTCGGAGGTGGTAACACTGCGATGGACTGCTGTCGTACTTCCAGAAGACTGGGCGGAACAGAGGTAAAAGTAGTGGTGAGAAGTCCATTTGATGAAATGAAAGCATCGCCTTGGGAAAAGGAAGATGCCATGCATGAAGATATACCGATCATTGACAATCATGTACCTAAGAGCTTTGTCATCGAAGAGGGTAAGTTGGTAGGCATGTATTTTGAGAAGGTCAATGCCATCTATGAAAATGGAAAAAGAAGACTCATACCCACCGGTGAGCCACAAGTGTTTTTTCCGGCAGATGATGTCATCATAGCAGTAGGTCAGGAAAATAAATTCGAATGGATAGAAAAAGAACTCGGCATCGAATTTGATAAATGGGAAATGCCGGTTATAGATGAAAAAACATTTGCTTCTACCCTCCCTCATGTGTTTTTTGGAGGAGATGCGGCTTTAGGACCTAAAAATGTCATCACCGCTGTGGCTCAAGGACATCAAGCTGCTGTTTCGATAGACTTGTACTGTCAAGGGCAAGACATCACCGACAGACCACCACCATTCACCAAACTATTTGATACCAAAATGGGCATCCATGAGTGGGCTTATGACAATGATATAGCCAGTGATATCAGGTACATCGTCCCGCAAGCGGATAAGATCGAAACGCTCAAAGATAGAAAAAAAGAAGTCGAATTGGGATTTGATATCAAAGTGGGTTTTAAAGAAGCCCAGCGATGTCTGAATTGTGATGTACAGACAGTATTTACTGAAAATAAATGTATAGAGTGTGATGCATGTATGGATGTATGTCCTACCAGTTGTATCACTTTTACGACCAATGAGGATGATGAAAACACCTTGCGAATGAAACTATTGGTACCTGCGATCAATCATGAACAGGATCTGCTAGTATCGGATATCTTGAAAACGGGTCGGGTCATGGTCAAAGACGAAGATATGTGTCTGCATTGCGGACTATGTGCTGAACGATGTCCAACTGCAGCCTGGGATATGAAACAATATTTATATAATACTGCTAAGGCAGGTCACATGTGTTATGTATGAGCAGAGTCAATGATTTTGTAGTCAGATTTGCCAATGTCAATGGTACCGGATCTGCAAGTGCCAACTATTTATTTGCAAAATGTATCTTCCGGATGGGTGTACCTGTGTCGGCCAAGAATATTTTCCCATCCAATATCCAGGGTTTGCCCACATGGTATGAAGTCAGGGTGAGTGAAAAAGGTTATCTCGGGCGTAGAGATGGGGTAGATCTCATGGTGAGTGTCAATCCTCAGAGCATGAAAGAAGATATCGCTAATGTAAGTTCAGGTGGCTATTTCTTGTACGACAACACTAAGAAACTGCACGATGAATACTTAAGAGAAGACATTCATTTTATAGGAGTACCATTGATGCAACTATGCAATGACAATTTCACTGATGCGAGACAAAAACAACTCTTCAAAAACATCGTCTATGTCGGTGCACTGGCAAATCTGCTGAAGTTGGATTTGGACATCATAGAAGGACTTTTTGCAGAGCAATTTCTTGGTAAAGAAAAACTCATAGCACCCAATGTCAAAGCACTACATTTAGGATATGATTATGTAAAAAGTCATTTTCCCAAGTCCCTTGATTTTTATGTAAAACACTCGGACAAAGTAGGTGATGCCATCATGATAGATGGAAATTCAGCAGCGGGACTGGGTGCAGTTTATGGTGGGGCCAGTGTGGTGACTTGGTATCCCATTACTCCGTCCACATCTTTGGTAAGCTCTTTTGAAGATTATGCCAGAAAACTTCGTGTGGACCCGGAAACCGGAAAAAATAATTTTTCAATCGTTCAGGCAGAAGACGAATTGGCAGCCATAGGTATGGCAATAGGTGCCAACTGGAACGGTGCCAGATCATTTACTGCCACCAGTGGACCAGGAGTATCACTGATGAGTGAGTTTTTGGGTCTTGCCTACTATGCAGAGATCCCAGTGGTCCTCGTAGATGTCCAAAGATCAGGACCATCCACAGGGATGCCTACACGCACCCAACAATCCGATATCCTCATGGCGGCTTATGCATCACACGGTGATACCAAACATGTGCTCCTATTGCCATCAACACCTACCGAGTGTTTTCAGATGATGGCAGATGCTTTTGAATATGCAGAAATGTTACAAACGCCTATCATCATGATGACAGATTTGGACTTGGGTATGAATGATCATATGACCGCTCCATTCCATTGGGATGATAAGAAGAAATACAATAGAGGTAAGGTACTTTCAGCTCAAGATCTGGAAGAAGTGGAAAAATGGGGAAGATATCAGGACGTGGATGGCGATGGAATTCCTTATAGAACCCTACCC
>JBATLS010000614.1:0-4545 GCA_049289435.1 Saprospiraceae bacterium
GTCCAACATCTTGTCATTTCGGATGTATATATCAAAACTTTCTCTTTCCCAGAATTGGCCTTTTCTATTCAAGTGTCTATTGCTATACCAAGGTGAAGGTCCTTTTATATTCTTCATGATGGAGTCCAAGGGTTTCTAAAACATATATTTTAAAGTGTCATCTTTTTCTAATAGGAAGTTAGATTACGAAGACGTTTAGTTAATTTTGTCAAAATTGAACTTTCAGTCCTTGTATCTTTGAAAAATCTTTATCTATTGTAATCAAAGTAGCATCATATATAATTGCGGTTGCTGCTATAATTGCATCTGGCAATTTCAATTTATATTTTTTCTTTATTGTAATTATTAAATTCAGTAATTCATCGTCGTTTGAGCTGAGCTCATAGATATGGATTCTTTCACAAAATTTTATAAAAACAGTTTTGTCTTTTTCTGTTAGTCCTTCAAAAGCCAAAAACTCAAGCTTGGAAATAACTGAAATACTTATGTGATCAACTTTGTTAATCAGCTCAATTACGTTATACTTGCCTCTCAATAATGCTATGATTGCATTTGTATCAAGCAAAACTTTCAATCCCATTCGGCCCTAATTTGTTTTTGTGATATAAGCTCATCTTTTGACCATTCTAATTGACCAATTAAATCACTAAAATCAGGCTTAATGGATTTATCCACTTCATTAATTTTCAAAAAAACCTCAATATCCTTATCCAAAAAAGACGTTTGGAATTCAATCAATAACTTGCCATTAGGTGTCGTCCGTTTATTTAATTTTATTGTATTCATCATCATTATTTATATATTAGTATAATTCTAATAAACAGTAAGGTTTTAAAATTAGTTTCGACATAGTGATTTACACTCCGTCTTCACTCCTTCGAATTTAATGCTTTACAAACACTGGCAAGATTAATATTTCTACATTGAAAATTGATAACTGTACTTAGCAATTTTCAATGTTAATCATTATTTATATTGAAAAATACACAGTGGACTTTGATTTTTTCAATGTTTCTAATCGTTTTACGGTGTGACAATGTCAACCCAGTGCATATGATGTTACTTTAATGGTCTTGCAAATAAGTTATCCTCTGCATGATTCAATTTACTAGTGTACCGTGCATGTTGCAAATTCAATTTCTAAAGGAAGCTTTTTTAATGGAGTTGCAAACTTGTTTGCAACATACTCATTTTGCTTGCAAACAAGTTTGCAAGTCCAATAGAAAATGGGCTTGAATGGCATTGCATTCTTTGAATGCAATATGTACTTTGCTTGCAATCAGAGATTATAAAGTCAATAAAAAGAATCAATTACCTTTTTCTGGATGAAGGGGATGATGCTTTCTGGAAAAGATGAGTTATTCGCTGCGGTGGATGTGCTCAACCACCCCCGCTCGTGGTAGCTTCCGAGCTACGATGCAATATTATCGGGCATCTTGCCTGAGATATTGTCAAGAATATACTTCATTAAGCAGGCTGGAAGCCTTGTGATATGGTATCGTAGCGAGACGCTACGACAAACATGGTATCCGAGCTTGATGTGCATACCAAGCCCTGATGGCTTATATATTCAGACCGTTGGAAGATTCCTACGGTCTAAATAAACACAGGTGAAACCTGTGGTAACTAACAAAAAATAAAAGCAGCCATGAAATCCGCCACTAAGACTCTAAGACACCAAAGGACTCCCGTTCGCCGTAGTGTCCTCGCTACGATGTAGTATCCACAGGCATCTTGCATGAAAAACAGTCTAAAAAACAATATGCTTTGAGTAAGTCATATTAATTGTGATTAAAACACATATAAATTTGAACCTTCTATCATAATGAGTCTTGCTCCTTGGTCAAATGCTAAAACTATAGTAGACAAATTATTTTTGATTAAAGATATTAAGTCTTTATTTGAAATATTTCCAATTTTTAAATACAAAACTGGCGGCATCTTTGCGTCTATAAAATGACTATTATAAAAATCACTATCCTTTGTAATTATAATCCTGTTTTCCTGCAATGCTAATTTGCGAATGGCTGTGTCAGACAAGAATATGCCTTCGGAATATGATTTTGTATGAACTGCATCATAACCTAAATCAATAAAAATATTGATTAGCTTAGGTGGTAATTGAGTATCAATAATCCATTTGTGCTTTCCGATCATGCTTTATTCATGCTGCAACGATAGGAATAACAGATTGAGGATTACTTATTAGAGCAGCATAAATTAAGGTTGCTCGAATATCTTCTTCTTCTAAATAATCGTAATCTTCCAAAATTTCATTTGTTTTCATTCCAGCAGCAAGCAATTCAAGTAATTGGCTTACGGTAAATCGCATATTCCTGATAGTAGGTTTACCATTACAGACTCCTTTATTGATCGTTATTCTTTCTAGTAGGTGAGTATCCATGGTTAAAATATTTATTTATTTAAACAACATCTTACAAATTAAAGTTCTTTTAATACTAAGACATCCATCATGTATAAATCAATATAGAGTGAATCCGAATATGCTTTTTTAAAAAATGTACTTTTACTGGTTTGTCTGACACCCCATAAAAAGAAGCTACTCTTTTCAGCTCTTGCAAAACTTTGTCTGCTTATATACATTTTTTGTTCAAAAATACTATTTAACTTGATAATAAGATGTTATTGCGAATGTTTACATCGATATAACATGTTATTGTTGTCTTATGGACTTTGATTTTTAAGATCCTGGCACCTTGGGCTGCGGTGTACTGAAGTTGTTACTTTTAGCTTTCTCACTGCCATATTGAAAACAACAACAGCCTGCAATCGGAGATTTTTAATAGAGTTGCAAACTTGTTTGCAACATACTCATTTTGCTTGCAAACAAGTTTGCAAGTCCAATAAAAAATGGGCATGAATGGTGCTTCAATCTTTGAATGCAATATACTTTACAGATTTCAATCAGAGATTATAAGTCAAGCAAAGGATGCTTTTTTAATGGTGTTGCAAACTTGTTTGCAACATACTCATCTTGCTTGCAAACAAGTTTGCAAGTCCAATAGAAATCAATAATGGCATTGCATTCTTTGAATGCAATATACTTAGCGCTTGCAATCGGAGATTATAGGGCCATTAAGGTGCACGGTCATAATATCAATTTGTCCAACTCCTTTGTTAGAAAATCTACTAAGCCGACCACTTTTGCATTTTTGAGTGTAAAACCACCTTCACTTCTTGTAATGATATATTTATGCTCCACTCCTACATCATCACAAGCCACATAAAAACCCTTGGATACAGAAGGTGTATTAGAATTTTTTATTTCTATAGCTGCATAAGGTCTATTATCCTTGACCAGGAGTAAGTCGATTTCAGCACCTACTTGTGTTCTATAAAAATATAATTCCATCTTTTTACTAACCTTATATCTTATTTGATTGATTACAAACCCTTCCCAAGATGCTCCTACAAGTATATTATCGATTAACGATTCGTAAGTATTAATATTAGCCAAACTATGTAATATACCTTCGTCGCTTATATACACTTTGGCTCACTTGACTACCCTTTTCGTGATATTGGGGAAATAAGGCTGTAATCGAAAGATAAAATAACCGCCTTCCAATAAATCGAGATAATTATTCGTAGTGGTATTGCTCACACCAATAGATCTGGACAGATCTGAAGTGTTTAATGTGGAACCGTTGATGGACGCAAGTATTTTCAACATCCTTCTGGCTATATTTACATTGATTTGTATGCCAAAGAGAAGCGAAAAATCTCGTTCAATATAGGATCTTAGATACTCATCTAGCCATTCGAAAGCATCATCATTTGTTTCAGCGGTGTAGGCATTGGGGAGTCCGCCTCTTAGCCATCTTTTTTGATAATTCTCTAAGCCTACCTCTTCAATCGACAGAGGTAAGATATCTATGTAAGCCGCCCGCCCCGTCAGCGATTCACTTACTCCCTTTACCAATGTTGGATTTGCGGAGCCTAAAAGTATAAATCGACCCTTTTTTCTATTGCTATCAATGATGGGGCGAAGTTCAGAAAATACATGTGGCAACAATTGGGCTTCATCGATTACTATGACACTATCAGGAAAATTTTCAATATATTCTCCAACACCGGATTCCAACAAATATCTATCTTTTGGTTTTTCCAGATCCAAATACTTGACATCAGACGTTAACAGACTTTTTGAAATAGTAGTTTTTCCTACCTGCCTGAGTCCCAAGAGGATGACACAAGGAAATTTTTCAAGCTTCCGCTTAATACTATTCATTAAAAGTAAACGCTCAATCATAACGCAAAAATAAGTCTTTTACATTGAAAATTGATAACCTTACTTAGTAATTTTCAATGTTAATGATTATTTATATTGAAAAATACACAGTGGACTTTGTCTTTTTCAATGTTTCTAATCGTTTTACGGTGTGACAATGTCAACCCAGTGCATATGATGTTACTTTAATGGTCTTGCAAATATGTTATACTCTGCATGATTCAATTTACTAGTGTACCGTGCATTTTGCAAATTCAGTTTCCAAAGGATGCTTTTTTAATGGAGTTGCAAAC
>JBATLS010000615.1:0-6001 GCA_049289435.1 Saprospiraceae bacterium
TATTTATTCCTACATTTGCGCAATTATTTGTAAACTTAAAATTTTTTATATTTATGGCATTTATAAGATTTGAAGCTCTAAAGGCAACGCTTGACAGAAAGCCTTTGACAGTAACCGAACCGGCTTCCAGACGATCTGAGTTGTATGGTATCAATGTGTTTAATATCTCATCTATCAATCACTTCATGACAAAAGATGCACTCAATGCGGTCATGGATGCTATCAACCACAGTAAAAAGATAGATAGAAAAACAGCTGACCAAGTAGCTTCAGGAATGAAGTCATGGGCCATCACCAGAGGTGCTACGCACTATACTCACTGGTTTCAACCACTCACAGGAGGTACAGCTGAAAAGCATGACGCTTTCTTTGAGCCTAGTGGCGATGGTACTGCTATTGATAAGTTTGATGGTGGACAATTGGTGCAGCAAGAGCCTGATGCATCGAGTTTTCCAAACGGAGGTATCAGAAATACCTTTGAAGCCAGAGGTTATACAGCTTGGGATCCTACATCTCCAGCCTTTATCATAGGTACGACGCTATGTATTCCTACTATATTCGTTTCGTATACTGGGGAGGCATTGGATAATAAGGTTCCTTTGTTGAGAGCATTGCAGAGTGTAGATCAAGCAGCTACTGATGTTGCAAAATATTTTGATAAGAATGTCACCAAGGTCATAGCGACCTTAGGTTGGGAGCAGGAATATTTTTTGATTGACAGTGCACTCGCTACATCCAGACCAGATCTCATGATGGCTGGTAGAGTGCTGTTAGGCCATGAAGCAGCCAAAGGTCAGCAATTGGATGACCACTATTTCGGGTCCATACCAGAAAGAGCGCTGTCCTATATGAGGGAATTGGAGATAGAGAGTATCAAATTGGGGATACCTGTGAAAACCAGACACAATGAAGTAGCTCCCAACCAATTTGAATTAGCTCCACTTTTTGAAGAAGCCAACCTTGCGGTAGACCACAACTCACTGCTCATGGATGTGATGAGCAAAATCGCTTCAAAGCATAATTTCAAAGTGCTCTTTCATGAGAAGCCTTTTGCGGGAATAAATGGATCTGGAAAGCACAATAACTGGTCACTTGCCACAGACACGGGCGTAAATCTGCTTAGTCCGGGCAAAACCCCAAAGAGTAACCTCCAGTTTCTTACATTTTTTATCAATACGATCAAGGCAGTACATGATTATGACGATTTGCTTAGAGCATCCATCGCTTCAGCCAATAATGATCACAGACTAGGTGCCAACGAAGCTCCACCGGCTATTATTTCCGTTTTTATAGGTAAGCATTTGACGGCTGTACTTGATGAACTCGAAAATGTCTCTGATGGAAATCTGTCACCTGAAGAAAAAACTGAACTAAAACTCAATGTAGTAGGTAAAATACCTGAAATACTACTGGACAATACGGATAGAAACAGGACATCACCGTTTGCATTTACTGGCAACAAGTTTGAATTCAGAGCCGTAGGTTCATCCGCCAACTGTGCAAAAGCCATGACCACACTAAACCTGATCGTAGCAGAGCAGTTACAAAAATTTAAGGCTGAAGTGGATGCACTAGTAGAAACCAAGGGGTTGAAAAAGGATGATGCGATCTTCAATGTACTGAGAGAACTCATCAAAGCTTCCAAGAGGATCAGATTTGAAGGCGATGGCTATAGTGAAGAGTGGGTAGTACTTGCAAAAAAATTGGGACTCAATAATTTCAAAACTACCCCTGAAGCACTGAAAGTTCAGGTCTCAAAAAAATCCCTTGATCTCTATGAAAGACATGGTATCATGAGCAAAGTTGAGGTGGAAGCCAGATATGAGATAGAATTGGAAGAGTATATCAAAAAAGTACAGATAGAGGGCAGGATTCTTGGGGACATATCCCGCAATCATGTGATTCCTACAGCCGTTACTTATCAGAATACATTGATAAAAAATGTACAGGGTCTGAAAGACATCTTTGGTAAAGATTTTACCGAGTATGCTTCGGAGCAAATCAGCTTGATTAAGGACATTTCGAAGCATATCAGTACGATCATATCAGGCGTCGAAAAAATGACCGATGAGCGCAAGAAAGCCAATAAAATAGAACACGCTGACAAAAAAGCAGAAGCTTATTGCAATAAAGTGAAGCCATTATTTGATGAAATCAGATATGCCTGTGACAAACTGGAATTGCTGGTAGATGACGAAATCTGGCCATTGACCAAATACAGAGAGTTGCTCTTTACAAAGTAATAAATATTTTTAGGGAGGGGATTAATTCACTTCAATAAGATCGAAGTCATTTAAAAACGTATGTTAAAATGATATGTAAGTGCTTGGAATTCAGATTGATATCAAATTTCATTTTCATAGCAATCCCGACAACTATCGGGAATGGGGATTAAATTTGATGAAAAGCTGTGTTTCAACCTGCCTGCCAAAGAAATTGTTCTTCTGGCAGGTGGCTTGCATAGGAATTAACAATATGTTTTTAAATCACTTCATCATTAAAAATTGCTCTTTCTGTCATCCAGGAAGGGCAATTTTTTTCTGTAGCCTGTCAACGCATCTTTATCTAAAGTCACCGTCTGAAATGAAGGCTGATCATCCAACATAAGTACGGTTTCTCCGGCAAAATCAATGATGCAGGAAGCACCTGGATAATGGTAGCCATTCAAGTCATCTCCAGTCCGATTAATACCAATGACATAGGCTTGATTTTCAATGGCTCTGGCTATCAACAATTGTTTCCAGTGATGAATTCTTGCCGTAGGCCAATTGGCAGAGTAAATGATTATTTCTGGTGTTGCATTATGAAATGAAACATAAGGAAATCGCAAATCGTAACACACTAAGCCCTGGATAGTCCACCCATTAAAATTCCACATTTTTATTTCCAAACCATCATTATATACTTCTTTCTCACCTGCAGGAGTAAATAGATGAATTTTGTCATATTGATAAATGATACCATCTTTATTGATGGCTATAAAAGAATTATAGTAACCGTCCTCCTTTTTTATAGGGATACTTCCGGCGATGGTAAGGTCATGCTGGTATGCAAGATCCATCAACTTATTTATGGTTATTTGCCCGCAGCCTGGGGGGATCGCACTTGGCTGCATGGTATATCCGGTATTGAACATTTCAGGAAGCAAAAGCAGATCTGAAGTACCACTGATCTTTTGGCAAACAGCATCTATTCGAGCCAGATTTGCTTCGTGATCCATCCAGATGGTAGAATATTGAAAAACGGTTACTCTCATTATTAAATGATCCAATGTATTAATACTCCTTTCTTAGCCATGGTGGCAAAGATTTTTTATGCTTGCCAGATTTAAACTCCATTGGTTTTTTATCTTTTGAAACATTTCCCTTTTGCCTGAATGGCTTTTTAACCTCCCCTTTTGGCAACGAAACATTGACCGCAATGGCTCGCCCTTCATGCTCAGATCCATCCAACGCTTTAATGGCTGCCATAGCTGATGCTTCGTCTGGCATGGTCACAAACCCAAATCCTTTATTCTGTCTGGTTATTTTATCCAAAATAATGGTTGCTGAAGCTACTTCACCAAATTGCTCGAACAATTCTGTCAGATCCCTTTCTTTCCACTTGAATGGTATGCTTCCTATGTAAATATCCATGGTGTTATTTATTTTTATGCAAGGTAGTGTGATTGTGGTATGAATACAAGTTTTTCTTGAAAATTTACTTTGCGTAAACGGCTCTGTATATGTCTAATTGTGCTTAAAAAATTAGAATCACACAAGTTCCATAGGGTAGGTGAGTCCAATTTGCGATCTGACTTCGTCCATTAACCTGATCAGATTCAGGCTCATTTCAAATGTCATAACAGGACTTTCTTTTTTATCAGACAACAGGCAGTCAGTGAAATGATCAATCTCATGATAAAATCCCCAACCTACTTTTGGACAATCATTGGTGACGGGTTGACCATCATTTTTTTGAAGAGTGTATATAGATTGCTCATGAAATCGTGTCGGGATGTGGATGTTGCCTTCCGTTCCGAATATCCGACAATCAGTATCCGTATTAGTCGTAATGGTCGAATACAGAGTAGCCGTAGCTCCGCTCTTGTACTGCAATAGTATGGTACATTCGCTATCCACCCCAGTGGTAGATGAAGTGGCTTTGGAAACTACTTCATCGGGATAACCCAATAAGTACAAACATACGAATAAAGGATAAATGCCAATATCCAATAATGAACCACCAGCCAGATAAGGATTGTACAATCTGCTTTGTGGGTCAAAATGACTTTTGAAACCAAAATTTGCAGTGATATGTCTTATTTCTCCGATTTCTCCGCGGATTATGTCTTGTTTTAATTGGACATATGAAGGTAAAAAAGCTGTCCACATAGCTTCCATCAATAGTACGTCATTGGTTTTAGCACACTGTATCATTGCAGATACTTCAGATTCGTTGATGGCCAATGGCTTTTCGCAAAGTACCGCTTTTTGATGATTCAGACACAACTGAGTATGTGCTGTATGAAAAGAATGTGGAGTGGCAATGTATATGACGTCCACATCCGGGCATTTGACCAGATCATCATAGCTGCCGAAATACTTTGGAGCTCCATATCTTGCTGCAAATGATTTTGATCTTTCTGAGTCTCTGGAAGCGCAAGCCACCAAAGATGCTTTGCTATGCAGTAGCAAGTCATCTGCAAATTTTTGAGCTATTTTACCACAACCTAATATGCCCCATCGGACTTTTCGTGCATTAGTCATCGGTATATTTTAGGCTAAAGATAACAAGAAATTGATATTTTGACTTACATCAAAACTTTTTTGGACATTCACAAAATATGTGGTTCTGTTTCACTCTAACCATAATTAATCACAAAACCATTTGATCATAGATACAAATTGTCCTCTCCAAAGTATTTCATTGTGTTTTCCTCGATCTTTGGCGATGACTCGTAAATTAGCATCACTATATCCGGCTTTTTTAAGTTCATAATAGGTGAGTTGCAGCGTTTGGTGCATGCTTTGACTCTCCGTTTTACTGCCAGAAACGTATATTTTCCCATAATTTCCTGAAGGAAAACTCATGATTCCCTTATTCATCCAGAATGAAGGCGACAAAACCCCGGCTTTCCCAAAAATGTCATTACGCCTGGTTGTAGCGTAGTATGCCATCAGCCCACCCATAGAACTCCCCACAATGATGGTATTATCCCGATCTGGTAGGGTGCGCAAGACTTCATCTACTTTTGGTTTCAGCCTGTTTATGATAAAATTCAAAAATAAATCTCCCTGACCTTTTGTGGCCTGGTGATGAGATGACGGCGGCAGGTATTCGGATTTTCTATGCGCTCCGCCATGATCTATACCTACTATGATCGATTGATATTTTAGCGGTAGGACATCCATATACTTTTGTAAATTCCAAGGTGGTCCATAAGATGTTTTTGCAGAAAATAAATTTTGGCCATCCATCATGTAGATAACACGAAATTTTTTGTTTGGAAACTTATTATACGTTTTAGGTAATAATATCCTGATGGTTCTATTGCGATTCAATTCGGGAATATGGATGTTTTGCTCATAAATTTTTGAACTCAATACTTCTATTTTATTTTTCATTTGATTACAACACCAATAGGTCAAAAAAGATTGATCCTACGTAGATAAATGACAACTAAATAAAAAGGTGCTTACTTTGTACTTATGTTGATAATAATCCAATACTGGTTCTAATCTTAATAAATACATCTAAAAATATGCCCCAAAATCTCATTGACATGAAAATTCACAAATAATTGAAAATCAAATATTTAACATTCTTTTCTCTTTATTATTCTTTGTATTTTGTGCCGTTGTGGCAAAGTAACCTTTTAGAAGTGAACTCCTTATTCATTATTTTTTAAGTTCTTTATAATTCGAAAATCAAATTCATATATCATGATCACATGTAAAAATCTATTTTTATTAATACTTATATCTGGGTGTACAGTTCCTCATGCCCAGCACCCTACTGC
>JBATLS010000616.1:0-1863 GCA_049289435.1 Saprospiraceae bacterium
ATATCCTATTATATAAATGCTAATACCATGATATCGATATGTAATAGAATATTTTGATAGTACTTGGCCAATTGATAGGATTGAGCCTTTGCAATATTTATTTCATTTTATGGCAAATCTTGTAGTCTTGCGTAGTAAATTAGCAGCAATTATAAAACAATATGATAGTTTTCCTTAAATATATTATGGAAGTGATCTAAAGACTATTTTCCTTACATCACTTCCATATAATTTTAGTTGACACCCAGTTTTGTCTTGATGGTCGCCATCAGGTTTTCACTGTCGGCGGCATGCAATATCACTCCACTGCTCGTATCAAAAATCATGACATATCCACCCTCTTTACCCAATTTTTCGATCTCTGCTTTTACTTTGTCAAGGATTGGCTGATAAAGTTCTTGTCTTTTGGTCTCTACTTTCAACTGGATGTTTTCTTCAAATTTTTTGATCTCATCTTGCTTTCCGATCAGCACTTGCTCTTTTTGTTGTGCTTGCACTTTGGATAATGTTCCGCCATTGACCTCCGTCATATATGCTTTGTATTCTGCCTCAAACTTGATGACTAAGGCTTCACCTTGAGCGACTAGTTCATTTTGAAGTGTCTTGACAGCATTGTCAGCTAATTTCATTTCTGACATTCCGGCAAGGAGCTCTTGGGAATTGATGTATCCAAATTTTTGAGCATTAGCTACTGAAAGCGTAGCAGTCATAAAAAGTAAACTAAATAAAACTTGTTTCATAAGTTGATTTTTAAGTGTTTTTGTTTTTGTAAAGAATTGTAATGATAACTTTAATGAACTGTAAATAATTTCTGATTTGCAGCCCTTAACTATATTTTAATATTATTCCGGCTCGAAACCTAAGACAATATTAAATCGTCCGAATTTGCCGTCCACTGGATTTTTGTCAAATCCCCACCCATAGTCAAAGCCTAAGAGTCCAAACATAGGTAAAAATACTCTCGCTCCAAATCCTGCAGATCTCTTCAGGTCAAACGGATTATAATCTTTGAAGTTTTGATAGGTATTTCCCCCCTGTAGCCAGCTTGTGACAAAGATGGTAGAGTTGGGATTGAGCGATAATGGATATCGGAGTTCCAAAGTAAATTTGTTGAAAATAGGTGCCCCAACAAACCCACCGTTGCTATTTTGCTTACCATTACCCGCAAGGTCTGTATTTTGATACCCTCTAAGTGCCAATATTTCTTTACCCTGCAAGCCGGCATTCTGATTATTGATACCATCGCCACCGAGTTCGAATCTTTCAAATGGTGGGGTGCCTACATCATTATTAAATATGCCTAACAATCCGATTTTAACATTGGACGCAAATACCAGTTTGTCAAAGATGTTATAATACCATTCAGAGGTTATCCGCCACTTATGATACTCCATCCACTTAAATTTATTGGCTTCTTGCAGTTCGTTGATTTTAGCAGTTACTTCTTCTTCTGTGACTGGGCGAGCTGGGCCGTTTTCGAAGGCAAGCTCCCTTCTGATATCGGCTTCCTGCTCTGGGGAGATGACTAAAAAATCAGCTTTTCTGAATAGCGAGTATGGTGGAGTAATCTGTAGTGACAAAGATATTTTTGATCCTCTCCTGGGAAACAGCGGGTCGTTGATACTGCTTCGAGTAAAAGTTTGCTTGATACTAAAGTTGTTAAATGCACCTTTCGTAATGGCAAAACCACCGGACCTAAAGTTATCTAAATTGATTTGCTCGATATTAAGCGTCGTATTGGAAGAGAAGAAGTCATCCGGCCATTTGAGTTGTGACCCTATACCTATGAACCCTCTGGTTATTTTAAGCTTGCCCGCACCAGATAATGAATAATCAAATGCTGTCTGTACAGCACCTATGGTA
>JBATLS010000617.1:0-2186 GCA_049289435.1 Saprospiraceae bacterium
GTATTGTATATACCATGATCATTTTCGATCAATTGATCATGTGTGCCAGACTCTGCGATCATACCATTGTCCAGGACATAGATACAATCCACTTCTCTGATGGTCGCCAATCTATGGGCTATGATGATGGTTGTCCTTCCGACCATGAGCTTTTCGAGTGCTTCCTGCACCAGTTTTTCTGATTCAGCATCGAGTGACGATGTCGCTTCATCAAGTATCAGTATCGTGGGATTTTTGAGTATGGCTCTGGCGATGGCAATCCTTTGTCTTTGACCACCCGAGAGCTTGATACCTCTGTCACCTACGATGGTGGACAAACCTTCAGGAAATGACGAGATAAACTCCCAACTATTGGATTGTTTGGCAGCAGTGATGATTTCTTCTTCAGTGGCATTTGGATTACCATATGCTATGTTTTCTTTGATGGTACCCCCGAAAAGTATCACTTCCTGGGGTACTATTCCAATGGTTTTTCGATATTGGGTGAGATCATATGATGATATTTCTTTCCCATCAACCAAAATTTGACCATGATCAGGATCGTAAAATTTCATCAATAATTGGACAATGGTGGATTTGCCACCGCCACTTTGACCTACAAGAGCAATTTTTTGACCAGCTTTCACATGGATATTGATATTTTTCAATACTTGTAGATCTGGCCGGGTAGGATAGGCAAACTGGATGTTTTGATAAGTGACATCGCCATATATTTTCAAACCATGGCCCATAGATGGTGCGACTATATCAAGCTCAGATGGAGTTTCCAATATCTCCAGTATCCTTTCTGTGGCACCAATAGCACCTACGAGCTGGGTATATAATGTACCAAAACTGGCTATCGCTCCCCCCAATATACCCGTGTATATGATAAATGAAAATAGATCGCCAGCTTCCATCGTGCCTGCTTCGACCATCAGAGCGCCTTGCCACAATATATACATGATGCCCCCAAACAGGATGGTGATTATAAAAATAAAGAATATCCCCCTGATCTTGGCATATCGCAAAGAGATGACTACTATTTCGTGCACTGATTTGGCGTATCTAATGGATTCATACCACTCGTTGGCAAAAGATTTTACGATACTGAATGACTGGAAGGTCTCTTCGACGATGACATTGGTATGCGCGAGCTGATCTTGTCTTTGTTTGGATAGTTTTCTGATGTACCTGCCAAATACTACTGCAGCGATGACGATGGCTGGCACTGTCAGCAACATGATCAATGCCAGGTCTGGCGTCCACCATACTATGATGGCGATTCCTGATACCAACATGACCACTTGCCTGATCAATTCTGCCACCGTAATAGAAAACGCGGATTGCAACTGTTCTACATCAGCTGTAATCCTGCTTGTGAGTTCACCTACGCGCTTCTCTTCGAAGAAATACACAGGTTGAGTGATGATCTTGTTAAAAAGGTCTTTGCGGAGGTCGGCCATAGCTTTTTCGGATACTATCGCAAAGTAAATAGTACGGAAATAACTCAACAACCCCTGGACGATAAGTATGATCAAAAACACCCAACCATAATCTTTTACAGTCAGAGGCAAATTAAATTTTGGCTCACCGATGGCTGTATTTGCCATTTCACCTGGCAGTCCCATCAAGGCCATAAATATCAAGCTACCCAATATGAGCAATACCATGGCTGCTATGAAATAGCCTTTATAAGGACTGATGTATTTGAATATTCTGACAGACTTTAAGAGGGCTTCTTTGGAGAGTTTTGGTGGTTTTTTATCTCTTTTATCTTCTTTGGACATGTATCTTCAATTAGTCTGCAAAAATATACAAAATAATCGTATATGAATGTTAATGCTGGCTTAATGTAGGGACTTTATTACTGATTTGAAAATTGGGAAAGTGGATACAAACATACTCTAAGGAGGACTGTAAAATAAAAGAATAATTTGTTCTGAACACAAATTTCACAAAAACGATAAGCATATTGGCACAAAATTTAATTTCTGATAGCAATAATTTTAAGCATTTGAGTCACAATAAAATAAGAGTATGTTTAAATTTTCATGTTTGAGCGAAAGCGAGCAAATTTAATGTTAGACAAGGTATATTTTGCAGTCGTAACTGGTAGTTACAACGAAAAATATAACGCAGTATAAAATGAAATTTGCCGCTTGCAGACAAATGATGGAATTTTAAACATACTCTAAGCTTTAACA
>JBATLS010000618.1:0-7188 GCA_049289435.1 Saprospiraceae bacterium
AGTCCCTTTTGCCATCCATAAAAATGCATTGAACTCATCTTGGCAAAGTTTGGATTTTCCACAAAAAGATTTAAACTCTGGCTTTGGCATATGTATGCTCCCCTATCTGCGGATTGATCGATGATCACTTTTTGACTGATCTCATATACTGTTTTATACAGTGCTTTTAGTTCAGCTGGTATCTCAGGGATATTGGCCACAGAGCCATTGGCAGCCATCAGTTTTTGTTTGAGATCGTCATTCCAGAGACCCAACCTAGTTAAATCTCTAAGTAAATGTTTATTCACTATGATATACTCACCTGATAGGGTACGTCTGGTATAAATATTGGAAGTGTATGGCTCAAAACACTCGTTGTTACCTAAAATCTGGGACGTAGATGCGGTTGGCATGGGAGCTAATAATAAACTGTTTCTTAGTCCCTTTGATTTTACCTTTTCTTTTAGTGCATCCCAATCATATCTTTTGGATGGAGTGACTCCCCACATGTCAAATTGTAAAATACCTTTGCTCGCCGGAGAACCCGGGAAAGTCTGATATGCTCCATTTTTGGAAGCCAGAGCGCAAGACTCTTCTACTGCCGCATGATTAATCGTTTCGAATATTTCTTTATTCAATTTGGAAGCTTCTGGGCTATCAAAAGGCATTCGCATCATGATATAAGCATCAGCAAGACCTTGGACACCTATCCCAATAGGTCGATGTCTCATATTTGAATTTTTAGCTTCTTCTATTGGATAGTAATTGATGTCAATGATCTTATTCAGATTTCTGGTGATGACTTTGGTGATGTCATGCAATTTTTCAAAATCAAACGTCTTTTTACCTTCATCTACAAATTTTGCCAATGAAATAGATGCCAAATTACACACTGCCACTTCATCCGGGGCTGTATATTCGACGATTTCAGTACACAGATTAGAAGACTTGATGGTGCCAAGGTTTTTTTGATTTGACTTGTTGTTGCAGGCATCTTTGTACAAAATATAAGGTGTACCCGTTTCGATTTGTGATTCTAGTATCGAAAACCACAGATCCTGTGCATTGATGACTTTTCGGGCTCTGCCTTCTGATTCATACTTATGGTACAAAGCTTCAAATGCTCCACCATAACAATCATGTAATCCAGGTGCTTCATTAGGACAGAATAACGACCATTTACCATTGGATTTAACTCGCTCCATGAATAAATCTGGAATCCACATTGCATAAAACAAGTCTCTGGCTCTCAGCTCTTCCTTACCGTGGTTTTTCTTTAAGTCTAAGAAATCAAAAATATCCGCATGCCATGGTTCTATATATACTGCAAATGCGCCTTTTCTCTTTCCACCACCCTGATCTACATAACGTGCAGTATCATTAAAAACTTTAAGCATTGGTATGATTCCATTGGATGTACCCCCGGTCCCTTTGATATAAGAACCTTTGGCCCTGATATTGTGCACAGACAATCCAATACCTCCTGCCGATTGGGAAATTTTGGCACACCTTGTCAGGGTTTCAAAAATACCAGGGATGCTATCTTCTGTCATACTCAACAAAAAGCATGATGACAATTGCGGCTTAGGGGTGCCCGCATTAAAAAGTGTAGGGGTAGCATGGATAAACCACTTCTCAGACATCAAATTATAAGTTTCAATGGCCGCTTCCATATCGTCTCCATGGATTCCTACTGATGCTCGCATCAACATATGCTGTGGACGTTCGATGACTTCGCCATCCATTCTCAGTAAATATGATTTCTCTAAGGTCTTAAATCCAAAATAATCAAAGTTATAGTCCCTGTCATAGATGATAGAAGAGTCAAGTAAATCAGCATTTTTTCTGATGACTTCCATGGTTTCGTCGCTGATCAAACCAGCACTTTGACCTGTCTTTGGATCGATATAATTGTACAGACTCTCCATGGTAACAGAGAACGTCTTTTCTGAATTTTTATGAAGATTAGATACCGCGATACGAGCGGCAAGAATAGCATAATCAGGGTGTTTGGCAGCCATGGTAGCGGCCGTCTCTGCTGCCAGATTGTCCAGATCAGTAGTTCTGACACCATCATACAGCCCAGATATGACACGTTTGGATATTTCTATAGGTTCAATAAATTTTGAATTCAAACCATAACATAGCTTATTGATACGTGCGGTGACTTTGTCAAAACTGACTGCTTCTCTTTTGTTGCTTCTTTTAATGACTTGCATGGGTTTACTCTTTTTAAATAAAATTACAAAATGTTGAAAAAAATGATCTCAGGATGGTGTGTGTAAATTCGGTTGGGGTTTCCAAATAAAAACTGATCAGAAATCGGCCTCGAGTGTAAACACCTGATCTTCCTTCTCTGCCATCACGCCTGCTTTTTGGTAATCGCCTACTCTTTTTTCAAAAAAATTGGTCTTACCTTGCAGTGAAATCATATCCATCCAAGGGAATGGATTTTCTTCATTATATACTTTATCGTTGCCAAGAGATTGGAGTAATCTGTCTGCTACATATTCTATATATTGACACATGAGCTCTGCATTCATGCCTATTAAGTTGACTGGAATAGCGTCGGTCACAAACTCTTTTTCTATCTCCACCGCATCTATGATGATGGCTTGTAGCGTGTCCTTGGGCATCTTGTTTATAATATGACTGTTGTATAGTAAACAAGCAAAATCACAATGCATGCCTTCATCACGGCTGATCAATTCATTGGAGAATGTAAGTCCTGGCATCAATCCCCTTTTCTTTAACCAAAATATAGAGCAGAATGAGCCAGAAAAAAAGATCCCTTCTACCGCTGCGAAAGCAATCAGCCTCTCTGCAAAACTACCATTTCCGATCCATCTGAGTGCCCAATCGGCCTTCTTTTTGACACAATCAAGGGTGTCTATGGCATTCAAAAGATGATCTTTTTCTTTATTGTCTTTGATATAGGTATCTATGAGTAAGGAATAAGTCTCAGAGTGGATATTTTCCATCATGATCTGAAAACCGTAGAAAAACTTTGCTTCAGTATATTGTACTTCACGCACCATATTTTCAGCAAGATTTTCATTGACGATCCCATCACTTGCAGCAAAAAATGCCAATACATGTTTTATAAAGAACTTTTCATTATCGTTGAGCTTATGCTCCCAATCGCTCAAATCTTGATGGAGATCAATCTCCTCGGCTGTCCAGAAACTTGCCTCGCATTTTTTATAAAATTGCCAAATATCGTCGTGTTCTATGGGAAATAAGACAAATCTTCCAGGATTTTCTTTGAGGATGGGTTCTGTTGCTTTACTCATTTTGTAAAAGTTAAGTTCTATAGGTAATCATGCAGGCTGACCGATGGGTCAAATCTAAAAAAATATATGTGCCAAATTTAATATATGTTTTTCAGATGGCAAAAGATATATTGAAATAATTATTATATATTATTTTTTATAATATCTAAAAATGTAAAAAACATTGTTTTAAATCGATCTAAGGTAAAATCCAGAGAGACTGTATGTTATTTGGGTTTGTCCTTCGAGAGTGCAAATTACAGAACTTTTAAGTCAAATATACGCAGATAAAATGTCAAAGTTATCCACAGTATGTGGATAACCTTGCAATACATTAATAATCAGTGTAATATATTTGTAAATAATCAAATCATATGTGGATAACTTTTAATATGTGTATATAAACAATTGTATTATAATACCATATACATACACAAAACCAATAAGATTACTTTTTGCGGGAGAAGTAATAGACCACAAAAAATCCTAAAAGTATAGAAATCAGGATAATAAGTGGAAAGGCCATCTTGAAGTTCCTAAATGGCAGATACTCTAAATTCATCCCATAGAATCCGGCTACCATAGACGGCACCAAAAGGATGATGGTTACGATGGTCAATTTGTGGATGATGACATTGAGATTGTTGGATATGATAGAAGCATATGCCTCCATAGTACCACTTAGTATGTTGGTATAGACATTGGACATCTCCAAAGCTTGTGAGTTGTCGATGATGATGTCTTCGAATAGATCGGCATATAGCTCGTCGTTGCCAATCTTCAAAACATCTGTGCGTTTTATTTTCATCTTGACCAATTCGTTTGAACTAAGTGAGCTCACAAAATAAACCAAAGATTTTTCTATACGCAGCAATTGCTTCAGTTCAGAACTTCTGCTGGAATTGTACAATTCTTGTTCGACAAGATTTCGCTTTAGATTGAGCTTTTTGAGGCATTCCAAAAAGCGATACACATTTTGCTCAAAAATTTGGAGCACAAACATATTTCTGTCTGCAGGATCGAAGTTTTTGACTTTGTTTTCGTAAAACTTATCCAATACGGGATTTTCATCAGAACTCACAGTTATGATGTGGTCATTAGCAAGTATGATGCCTATTGGTATGGTGATGTAGATTGCTTCGCTGTCTTTTCCTTCTTCATTTAGTATAGGACTGTTGATGAGTATAAAAGTAATATCGTCTTCTTTTTCGTATCTGGATCTTTCATCGACGTCGAGTGAGTCGGTAAGAAAGTCAAGTGGAATGTTTAGCTTTGCAGAAAGTTTATCTAGCTCCCCATGTTCAAATGGTGGGAATACATTGATCCAGACTGAAGCTTCCAGACTTTGCTGTTCTTTCAATTCCCCTTCTGCTTTTGATAGATAACTTATCATATGCTTCCCCCTCCATTTACTTGTGATCCAATCGGTTTACTTCCTTAAAGGTACTAAAATATTACTTATACTTAAATCTAAAAATCCTGCATCTGAGTTAATTGACAGCCATCAACCTGTTTAAAAAAGTGTAACTTAACTATCTTGAGTCACTCAAATACAGTCAAAAAAGATATTTATATAAGATTTCTTTTTCGGAATGCAAATATACATATACAGCAGTATTTAAACAACTTTAAAGTTAATTAAGAAAATACGGAGGACAAAATGATAATGATAAATGTGTCAATTTGATAATGTGCTAATGCGCTAATTTGTAAATGTGCTGATGTACCAATGTGTAATGTGTAATGTGTGAAACCATTGACAATCTACTTTCTACCTACTATCTAATCCCAATGTTGTTATTTAGAATGCTAAATGTTTGAATGATTGAGTTTACATCAAGCTTTTAAACCTTGGTCTCCTGGGTGCTATATTGCCAAATCTTTCGATTTTCGCTTTTTCATAATCACTGAAATTACCTTCGAAAAACACCACTTGTGAGTCGTCTTCAAAAGCCAGAATATGCGTAGCCAAGCGGTCAATAAACCACCTGTCATGCGATATCACCAGCACGCAGCCAGCAAAATTCTCAATGGCTTCTTCTAGTGCTCGCAATGTGTTGATATCAATATCGTTGGTAGGTTCGTCTAGCAGTAGTACGTTTCCACCCTCTTTGAGCGTCATAGCGAGATGTACTCTATTTCTCTCACCTCCGGATAATACGCCGACTTTTTTCTGCTGATCCGAACCTGATATATTAAACTTACTGAGATAGGCTCGTACATTGACCTGCGTCTTTCCTACTGTGATCAGTTCCATACCTTGTCCAATGGCTTCCATGACCGTCAGTTCTGGTTTTAGGTCGGCATGAGACTGATCCACATAGCTCAGATGGACAGTGTCACCTATGGATATCTGACCACTATCCGGAGTCTCCGTGCCCATGATCATCCTGAAAAGGGTAGATTTACCGACTCCATTGGGGCCGATGATACCGACGATGGCATTTTTGGGAATAGAGACGCTAAAGTTGTCTATGAGCACTCTCTTACCGTAAGCCTTGGATACTCCAGAGATGTCGATAACTCTGTCACCCAGCCTATCTCCCGGTGGAATAAAGAGCTCCAGTTTGGCTTCTTTTTCTTTAGCTTCTTCATTCTGGAGTTTATCATACGCAGATAGACGTGCTTTTCCTTTTGATTGACGGGCCTTTGGTGCCATGCGTACCCACTCCAGCTCCCGCTCCAGGGTTTTTCTACGCTTTGATTCAGTTTTTTCTTCCATGGCCAGTCTATTGGCTTTTTGCTCCAACCAAGATGAGTAGTTGCCTTCCCAAGGGATACCCTCCCCACGATCGAGCTCGAGTATCCAGCCAGCCACGTTGTCCAGAAAATATCTATCATGCGTCACTGCTATAACGGTTCCTGGGAAATTTTTAAGGTATTGTTCCAACCAATGCACCGACTCTGCATCCAGGTGATTGGTAGGCTCGTCAAGCAAAAGTATATCAGGCTGACTCAGCAATAACCGACACAATGCTACTCTACGCCTCTCACCACCTGAACACACACTGATATGCGTGTCACCCTCTGGGCATCTGAGCGACTCCATGGCGGTCTCGAGTTTGTGATCCAGATTCCACGCATCATAATGATCCATTTTTTCCATCAACTCTCCCTGCACATCTATGGCCTTCATCATGGCATCATCATCCATTGGCTCGCCCAGCTGCATATTGATGTCTTCATACGATTTGATGATATCTACGATGTGTTGGACTCCTTCTTCTACGATTTCTCTGACGGTTTTCCTATCATCGAGATTGGGCTCTTGTTCCAGATACCCTATTTTGTAGTCCTTATCAAAAGTGACTTTGCCTTGATGATTGGTGTCCAGCCCTGCTATGATTTTCAACAAACTGGATTTTCCTGACCCGTTGAGACCCAGGACACCTATCTTGGCACCATAATAAAAAGAAAGCCAGATGTTTTTAAGTACTGTCTTCTGTGGTGGAAATGTCTTGGTGACACCTTCCATGGCAAATATGATCTTGTGGTCGGACATAATAGCTATTTATTAAAAAAATAAACGCAAAGGTAATCAATCAAAGTTATATTGAGAAATACGGTTTTGGAAGGACGAAGTATTTCGTATTCCGTACTTCGTACTTCGTATTCCGTATTCCGAATTCCGTATTCCGTATTCCGTATTCCGTATTCCGTATTCCGTATTCCGTATTTCGTATTTCGTATTCCGTATTTCGTATTCCGTATTCCGTACTTCGTACTTTGTATTTCGTACTTCGTACTTCGTATTTCGTATTCCGTATTCCGTATTCCGTATTCCGTATTCCGTATTCCGTATTCCGTATTTCGTATTTTGTATTTCGTATTTTGTATTTCGTATTTCGTACTTCGTATTTCGTACTTAGTACTTCGTATTCCGTATTCCGTATTCCGTATTCCGTATTCCGTATTTCGTATTTCGTATTCCGTATTC
>JBATLS010000619.1:0-10065 GCA_049289435.1 Saprospiraceae bacterium
CCGATATGTTGTAAGAGTAATAGTATTTATCATAGAGTTTATATTCTTCCGGCACATTTTCGGCTTCTGAAAACAGTACCTGAGCCTTGACTGATTCATTGCCTTGTCTGATGATGTTACTCCAGTACATTTGAACTTTGCTGTTGGAAATTTTGTCGCTCTGGTGTTCTGCAAGTTTGACAGCAGAAAACAGGGTTAATGCATATTTTTCAGCCTTTATCAATTCTAAGAAATTATCATCATCTTTTTTATATAGTGCATTCAGTGCTTTTCTATTAGATTTGTACACTTCATCCATCAGGGTCATCTCCTTTGGAAACTGTATATCTGCAGGACTTACATTGAGTGATTTGTAATAGGCAAATAAGTTGCCCTCCAGCTCTTGTTGTTTGATATAAAAATTTTTGTAAAGTAAGACCCCCTCTTCTAGTTTATCATACACTAAACTTAGGTTTTCTCTTTTTGTGAGGTCAAGGGATTTGATCTGTTGTTCGAGGTCAAAACGCAATTGGTTGACTTTATCGATGATTATTTTCATCTCATCTGCGGATGCTTTGAGTTTAGTTTGTGTGGCTGATGGTAACGATCCCGAAGCAGTAGCTATTTTTTGGTACCATTCATTGGGAGATGTTTCATAAAACCAGTTTTCGGGATCTTCAAAAATATTTTCTGGTAAGTCTTTATTTGAATAAAAATTGATTTGCTGATCAGGAAGATCTACATATTTATTGATATTTTTATTAAAATTTTCTAACAGACGATGAACTATCAGCAAACCATGTGTACTCTCGTTGGTAAAATTGACATAAGAATTGAGTGCGTTCACTTTATCTTGATTTGTATTTTGACAAAAAGACGAGTGCCACAAACCGCTGATCATTATCCCGATGAAGAAGAATTTATTTATTGACATTTAAGTACTTTTTTGTAAGATGTTTTATTCGCTTGACGATCATATAAACTACAAATATGATACTATTTGGGTGATATATTGATTTTTTGTAAAGTTATTAACCAAAAATTAAGAGTAAAATCAAAGTATTAATCTGAATTAGTGACTAATACGCATAATCAATAATACCAATATTAGGTGTAATAGAATTTATACAAAATCAGAATTTGTAGCAGGTATGATAAATTTATCCTTGATTTTTTGTAGATCTTTGCTATCAGCTACGTAGTTTTCTGTAAAACCACAGTTGGTACACACATATCTTGTTAGAAATATGGTGCTCAGACCAAGACCTATTGAATTATACACGTTACCTTTAAAACTCCCTCCCTCTATGATGGCAATCTCACTATGATTGCATTTGGGACAGCATTGGTTGTACTTCATCTTTATAATATATTTACCTTCCCACATGAACTAGAAGCACTGAAATATCAGAAGGCGATACCCCACTGATTCTACTAGCTTGGCCTATGGTCCGTGGCCTTATTTTATGGAGCTTTTCGCGGGCTTCAAAAGATAGAGATTTTAATTCTTTGTAGTCAAAATGATCTGCCAATCTCACTGATTCTAATCGATCCATCTTATCGACCATCTCTTGTTCTTTGCGGATATATCCTTCATATTTCATACCTATTTCGGCAATCATGATTGATTCATCATCATATTGGTCCAGATACTGATCCAATTCACCAATGACTGTCCTCATGTCAGCGATCCCAATATTTGGCCTGGTGACTACGGATCTTGCTTTGATCTTTTGTTTCAGCAATGAAGAATCTATACTTTCCAACAATGGATTGATCAATTCAGGGTCGATGCTGGTATCGTCAAAATATCGCTCTATATTTTTAGCATTGTTTACCTTGGTAGCTACTCTTTCCATTCTCGATTCGAGGCCATGCATACCTAAATCATATGCCAGAGGTGTCAATCTGATATCAGCATTGTCCTGTCTAAGCAAAATTCTATATTCAGCTCTGGACGTAAACATTCTGTAGGGTTCTTCTGTGCCTTTATTGACCAGATCATCGATAAGTACGCCGATGTATGCTTCTGATCGCTTGAGTATAAATGGCTCATTGTCTGTAGTTGCCAAATTTGCATTTATACCAGCCATAAGGCCCTGACAAGCGGCTTCTTCGTATCCTGTAGTACCATTGATCTGACCTGCAAAAAATAGATTTTTTACCAGTTTGGTTTCGAGGTTCATATGAAGCTGTGTAGGTGGAAAATAATCATACTCTATGGCATATCCGGGTCTGAACATTTTCATATTTTCAAATCCTACTACTTTTCTCAAGGCCTTATATTGTACGTCTTCTGGCAATGATGAAGAAAATCCATTGACATAGATCTCACAGGTATTCCAGCCTTCCGGCTCTACAAAAAGTTGATGATGATCTTTATCTGCAAATCTATTGATCTTATCCTCGATAGATGGACAATATCTCGGACCCAGTCCCCGAATTCTACCATTGAACATAGGAGATCTGTCAAATCCCTCCCTCAAAGTTTCGTGCACCTCTTCGGTGGTATATACTACATGGCAAGGCAGCTGGCGTGGTATAGCAGGTGTATCAGTATAAGAAAATTTGCCGATTTTTTCGTCACCCAGCTGTACTTCCATCTTGCTATAGTCCAGCGATCTGCCATCTATCCTAGGTGGTGTTCCTGTCTTCATTCGACCAGATTCAAATCCGATAGAGATGAGCTGTTCGGTGATGCCTGTTGCTGACTTTTCGCCTGCCCGACCGCCTCCAAATTGCTTTTCGCCGATATGAATCAGACCATTGAGAAATGTACCATTGGTCAATACTACAGCATCAGATACTATCTCGAGACCCAAACTGGTGATCACCCCGCGGCACACTCCATTTTTGATGAGGAGTCCGGGCACAGTCTCTTGCCAGAAATCTATATTCGGATGACCTTCGAGCATTTCACGCCACTTGGCTGCAAACATCATTCGGTCATTTTGTGCTCTGGGACTCCACATAGCTGGCCCTTTAGACATATTGAGCATCCTAAACTGAACCATGGAGTAATCAGTCACTATACCAGAATAGCCTCCTAGGGCATCCACCTCACGTACTATCTGACCTTTGGCTACTCCACCCATGGCAGGATTGCAGGACATCTGCGCTATGGTATTCATATTCATGGTGACCAACAAGACTTTAGAGCCCATATTGGCCGCAGCCACAGCGGCCTCACATCCTGCATGACCGGCACCTACTACGATGATATTGTATTTTGGAAACATGGCGCAAAGATATAAACCTAATCAATAGGAATCAAGGTCTTTGAAATTTATATTATCCATGACACTGTATACATATCCTTACTTCACTGGATTCATGTCCCAAAGTAATGGTAAAATAAAATATACTGAAAGTGATACCAAAACGATGGTAATCACATTGAGCCAAAAACCTACTTTGACCATCTCTGCTATCTTGAGATAGCCCGATCCGAAGACTACCGCATTGGGTGGTGTGGCGACTGGTAGCATGAATGCGCAAGACGCAGCTATAGTAGCACCCACGATCAAATAATAAGGCGGAACACCAGTCGTAGCTGCTACTGCTATCAATACTGGCAACAGCATAGCTGTCGTGGCTAAATTGGAGGTAAATTCTGTTAAAAAATTGACTGAAGCGACTATTATAAATACTAATAAAATCAGTGAAATACCATCCAAATATGAAAACTGCTGGCCGATCCATTCTGCTAAGCCACTACCTTCAAATCCCGCCGCCAATGCCATACCACCGCCAAAGAGTATGATGATTCCCCAGGGTATTTTGACCATATCCCCCCACTTCAATATAGGTTTGGTGGATTTTTCAGATGGGATCAAAAACAGACTCATACCTCCGATGATGGCAATGATCGTATCATCAATAGCAGGAATATATTTTGCCAATAAAAATGATTTGGTGATCCAAGCTAAAGCCGTAACTATAAATACATAAGACACTCTTTTTTCTGTGATGGACATTTTGCCCAATTGGGATAATTGTCTATGAATTTCTGCTTTACCTCCAGGAAAAGACTTTTGCTTGAATGTGAAAGCAATATGTGTCAAATAATACCAGCAGATCAATAGAATCATCACACTCAACGGAAAACCAAAAATAAACCATTGACTGAATGTAATGGTCACTCCATATGTCTCCTTGATGATACCTGCCATCACCAGATTGGGCGGAGTACCGATGAGTGTCGCCATCCCACCTATAGAGGCGGCATAAGCTATAGCAAGCATGAGGGCTTTGCCAAATATGGCGTTTTCATCTTCTATGGTATTTGGATTATCATTTAGTTGTGAAACTATTGCCATACCTACCGGCAGTAGCATCACTGCAGATGCTGTATTGGAAATCCACATAGACAAAAAACCGGTGGCTATCATAAAGCCCAAAATAATATATATCACATTGGTCCCAATAAAATTAATAATATTGAGAGCTATACGTTTATGCAGATGACACTTCTCTATGGCTATTGCAATAAAAAAACCACCTAAATACAAATAAATATATGGGTGACTATAAGGTGCTGTGGTCGCCTTTATATCTAATCCACCCGTCAAAGGAAATAACACTATTGGCAATAATGCTGTAACTGCTAAGGGCACCGCTTCAAATATCCACCAGATAGCTATCCAGACTGAGGATCCAAGGATGGCCTGAGCCTGTGGTGTCATGCCTGTGAAATTCATTCCAAATATAATCCAAAAAAATGATAAAGGCCCCAAAAGCAAGCCAAGACGCTTTCCCGATATCTTTCTTAAAATTCGCAACATACTTACCTATTTAAATGAGTCAACAATATATGAACTTATGAGGCATATATTGATGCAGTCTAAAAACATATTGTTTATTACTATTTTCAAAAAAAAGAGTTTACACAGTATTTACTAATAATAGTTCTTTCCATTTTGGTGAATTTCTATGGCTTAACTTCCAATTATAATCAAAACTTATAAAGCTATAAATATTTTTTGTTTAACTAATATTGGTTTATTGTTAAACAAAACGTATCTTTGTACGATCAATTAAAACCCAATAAAATTTACATTTTATGTCAACAATAGAATTTAACCAAAATTTAAACTTCCTGACAGAATCACTCAATGCATTTGCTTACAGCCTCACCAAAAATTCGGAGGATGCCAAAGACTTGTACCAGGAGACTGCTTTCAGAGCGATCAATAATAGCGAAAAATTCAGACCGGAGACTAATTTTAAGGCATGGACATTTACTATCATGAAAAATATTTTTATCAATAACTATCGCAAGAAAGTAAAAGCCAAAACGATCCTTGATTCTACTGACAACAATTATTTTATCGACAGTACCCCAAATGATGTCACCAATGATGGCAATAGAAATATATTGATGGATGAATTGCAAACGATGATCACTTCACTGGATGATACGATCAGAATTCCATTTGTGATGCACCATGAAGGGTACAAATACAATGAAATAGCTGAGATGTATGGTTTGCCTTTAGGTACTGTGAAGAGTCGAATATTTTTTGCCCGTAAAGCACTCAAGGAAATGATCAGGAAGAGCTATGGCGATTACCATCTGGTTCGATCTATGATTGCATAATAATATTTGTCTCCCTTTCAGACCAAACATGAAAATTTTAAACACACTATATCAAAGTGTCATGATATCAAAGCTTATTTTTACAATTTCTAAATAACAAGTCATTGATACTTAGAATGTTTTGAAACACTCATTTTTTTTTAGGTTTTCTTTAACAATAAATGCTCTTGATATTCTTGATTATTGTTCAATATAATTGTACATTTGTTGCAACAAAAATCATCAATATGTCCACACTGGAGTTTGATAAAAAATTTGAGATCCTTACTGACTCACTGAATGCCTTTGCTTACAACCTGACTAAAAATACAGAAGATGCAAGGGATTTATATCAAGAAACCGCAATAAGAGCTATCACTAACAGAGATAAATTCAGACCTGATACAAATTTTAAGGCTTGGACTTTTACGATTATGAAAAATATTTTCATCAATAATTATCGTAAAAAGATGAAGTCAAACACGATCATCGATTCTACGGATAATCTATATTTTATCAATTCTGGAAGTGTGTGCATCGAAAATGACGCCCACAGAAATATTTTGATGGATGAGTTGAATGGTATGATTGATTCACTCGAAGACAGTATCAGAATTCCTTTTGTGATGCACTATGAAGGGTACAAATATCAGGAAATTGCTGATGAATTTAGTCTGCCATTAGGTACCGTAAAGAGTAGAATCTTTTTTGCCCGAAAGGCCCTGAAAGAGATGATCAAAGAAAGCTATGGAGATTATACTTTAGTTCGTTCATTGTCAGCTTAAAATCAACCATAGATTACGGATTAAAATATTTACCTGCCTTTCATTTGTTTTTGGTCATATCACACTTTGGTAATCTTTTTCTAATTTTTCTTCGATTAAAGTCTTAGTTTTATAAATAATTAACGACTTTATAATCATTTACTGGTCATCACATGCTACATTCCACCTTTGCTGATATCCTGATGACATGGTATAGTACCAATCATCGCCGATCTCTGCCGTGGAAGTCGTCCAAAGACCCATACCCAATTTGGATATCCGAAATCATCCTTCAGCAAACAAGGGTCGAACAGGGTATCCCTTATTTCCTTCGGTTTATGGAGAGGTTTCCGGATATACAATCTCTGGCTGAGAGTCACGAAGATGAGGTCATGAAACTGTGGCAGGGATTGGGCTATTATAGTCGGGCACGCAACCTACACTTTACAGCCAAATATGTATGGTCAGAATTGAATGGTTGTTTTCCCAGCACTTATGCCGAAATCTTAAAACTAAAAGGCATAGGTCCTTATACAGCTGCGGCCATAGCATCTTTTGCTTTTGACGAGAGGTATCCTGTCGTTGATGGAAATGTCCTACGACTCATATCTCGCATCTTGGGGATGATCGAACCCGTAGATAGCACTTTTGTATCGCGTCAAATCTATGATTTTGTACATCAAGCCATATCCAGCGTTGACCCGGCGGACTTCAATCAGGCACTGATGGACTTTGGTGCCAGCCAATGCAAACCTGCCTTGCCGTTGTGTTCTCACTGCCCATTTATTTTTTACTGCCAGGCATATCAGAAGAAAGCGGTTGATTCGATTCCATACAAAAGTAAAAAAACAGCACGCAAATCTAGATATTTTCATTATTTAGTGACAGAGTTGCCCAATGCTATGACTATCTTGCATCAAAGGACAGGTACTGATATTTGGAAAAAATTGTTTCAATTTCCGATGATTGAGACAAATTCTTTTGAAAATCCAAGTAAAAATTTGATTACAGATGCACTACTTAACATTGGTCTGGATATACGAGAGGTAAATATGGAAGTGGTAAAAGTGTATGAATCTAGACAACTATTGACACATCGGATCATCTATGGATATTTTTTCTCATTGCAACTGGATATCAATGATGTGAAAATAAATAAAGACCATTATTTGGTAGAACGGGAAAAAGTATCAAACTTTGCATTTCCAAAGATGATTGCCGATTTTATAGATTCCTCCAGTTTTTTAACAAAATGAGGAAAGATGTTCACTCGTGATCTTCAATATTTTTTAATAAAATAAATGAATAAAGATGGTAAATAAAGTAATACTAATAGGACATTTGGGGAGAGATCCAGAAATCAGAACCCTCGAAAATGGTACAAAAGTGGGCACTTTTTCTTTGGCAACCAATGAATCCTATAAAGACAAGACAGATAACTGGCAGACAGTGACGGAATGGCACAATATTGTAGTGTGGAGAGGGCAAGCAGAAAGGTCAGAGCGAGAGCTCAAGAAGGGAAATCTTGCTTTTATAGAAGGTAAAATCACCCATCGCAAGTATCAGGACAAAGATGGTAATGAAAAGAGCATCACAGAAATTGTGGCTTTTACTGTCAATTCGCTGGAGAAGAGAGAGAGTAAACAGTCAGGTCTTGCGGCAGGATTTCCGACGGCAGATGATGACCCTTTCCATAAGATTGCTTCTACAAATACCAGTACTTCTTCTCCGACTTCGTCACCTGATGAGGTAGAAGATGATTTGCCGTTTTGATGCAACGGTTATTTTTTGATCAAAATATATATTTTGGACCCTGAACCCTCCCAGCTTTTATTTTTTTTATATCAAAATACTATCAGTGTTCCCAACGAAGGATTGGTACTTTCACTGTGTATATTTTTATTATTATTGTTGTCTTCAGGCCTTATTTCTGCGTCTGAGGTAGCATATTTTTCATTAGGGCTGAAAGATATCAAAGACCTTGAAGATGAAGTCACTGCATCATCCAAAAGAGCATTGATTCTTAAGCAAAGGCCTCGGCATCTGTTGGCCACTATCCTTATTGCCAACAATTTTGTCAATATTGGTATAGTATTAGTGGCTGATGGAATTATTAAAAAATTATTGGGCGAAAGCAACTTATTGTACATCGGGCAGTGGATACATGACCGAGTATTGTATGGTATAACTACGCCAGAGGCCATCGCCAACGTATTTAATTTTTTGATAACGGTAGTGGGAGCCACTTTTATCTTGGTACTTTTTGGAGAAGCCATACCCAAAATCTACTCTACACTCAACAAGATGAGAGTAATACATCTGATGGCAGGGCCATTGACATTTTTAACCTATTTTTTTAGCCCATTGAGCAATATATTGGTAAAATGGACCAATGTCATGGAGCGTTCTTTGGGAAACAACACTACAGGAAGCTCTACCAGCAAAGAAGATATAGATGCTGCTATTGATCTCACTATGATAGGTGACCCCCATTCTTCAACTCAGGAAGCTGATATCCTAAAAGGTATCGTCAATTTTGGAGAGATTTCTGCCAAACAGATCATGTGTCCAAGGATGGATATTGTAGGTATTGATATAAAACATAGTTTTAAAGAAGTCATGAAAATAGTCAAGGACTCAGGATACTCCAGATTGCCGGTGTACGAAGAAGATCTTGACTTGATCATCGGTATATTATATGTCAAAGATCTACTTTCATATACTGAAGAAAATGATAAATTTAAGTGGCAAAAACTGATCCGCAATTCTGTACTTTTTGTACCAGAATCAAAAAAAATAGACGAATTATTGAGAGAGTTTCAACTCAAAAGAATGCATATGGCCATCATCGTAGATGAATATGGCGGTACAGCAGGGGTGGCAACGCTCGAAGATATCATGGAAGAAGTAGTAGGAGATATCAAAGATGAATTTGATCATGAGGAAGATGTAGATTACATCAGGATATCTCCCAACAATTATATATTTGAAGGTAAGACACTACTCAATGATGTGTGTCGTGTCATAGGCGAAAACACTGGTTTCTTTGATGATGTCAGAGGGGAAGCAGACTCATTGGCAGGACTCATACTCGAGATAGTAGGTACTATCCCTACATCAGAGAAAGAAATATCTATCGAAAATGTAACCCTGAAAGTAGTATCAGTGACAAAAAGAAGAATTGAAAAAATAAGTCTGATAGTCCATGAAGCATAGGAGCATTTTACCATTTACGTTGATAATGATATGGTTGCTTTTGGGGTCATGTCAGGAGGAGCAGATAAAACTGCCCAAACCTCATATGTATCCAAGAGTCCATTATCCAGTAAAAAATTATGTCCTTTTTGATACTCTACAATGCGATTTCGTATTTCGTTTTCCAGACTATGGACATATTGTCAAAGACTCTTTTATTTTTGAAGGCGAACCTGAACATCCCTGCTGGTTTGATATACAATCGGAGCAGCTCAATACCAGCATCCATTGCAGCTATTATAGGGTGTCCCCCAAAAAATCATTGTCTTCTCTCATCAATGATGCCTTTACCATAGCCGGTAAGCACAATGTAAAAGCCAATTATCGCAAAGAGACCGTCATTGACAATCAATATGGAGTCAAAGGGATGATATTTGATATCGAGGGGCCTGTAGCCAGTCCTACGCAGTTTTATCTGACAGACGGCAAAAATCACTTTTTCAGAGGTTCTTTGTATTTTAATAGTAAGGTCAATCCGGACTCCACAGC
>JBATLS010000620.1:0-2844 GCA_049289435.1 Saprospiraceae bacterium
TAGTCTTTGCATAGGAGAAGCCTTTGAGCAGTTGGGATATTTATATGGATTGAAGGGCGATTACGACTTATCTGAGCAGTATCATATCAAATCATTGGGTTTATTGCAAAAATACGGTGGTCCTCGACATATGGCTACAGCTATGAATAACTATGCTATTATTTATACCCAAAGAGGCATGATTACCAAAGCTATCCAACTGTATCAACATGCTATCAAGGTCTTTGATACTTTAGGCATGGTCAAAGAAAAGTCAAAGGCTATGAATAACCTGGCAGACGCTCATCGCAATCTGGGTCAATACCAAATTGCTAAAAACATCCTCAATGAATGTATCAAAATAAATAAACGGGAAGGGCTGCTTGAAAATCTTCAGGTCAATTACCACAATTTAAGTGCAGTATATGATTCATTGGGAGATTCTGAGTCTTCACTTCGATTTTTTATCCAATATCACTATCTCAGAGACAGTCTGATAGGATTGGCCACTCAAGCCAAGATAGATGCGATGAATCTTAAATACGACTTGGCAAACAAAGAGTCAAAATTGTCAGAAAATGAATTGCAATTACAAATAGTCAGTGAAAAGATTAGGGTAAAAAATCTCATTATATTTTTTGTTTTATTTTTGGTCATCGTAGTATTAATATTGGTATTTAAGAAAATAAGAGATCAAAACAAATCAATGGAAATATCGGAGTCTAAAATTATAAATTTGACCAAAAAGAACGTGGACAAATCCTTGGAAATTAATGAGTTGCAAGAAATAGCGATGAGATTTAAAGAAATGATCAAACCTACTGTAGACAAGAGATCTGACGTGCCTGATTATAAATATTCCACCATCCTCACAGACGATGACTGGCTTGATTTTAAAAATTACTTTACGAGCAACCATCCCAATTATGTCAATAAATTAAGGACAGCATTTCCTGCCATGTCTGAGGCAGAAGAGCGACTATTCTTGTTAATAAAGCTAAACCATACTACCAAAGAGATATCAGCTATACTCGGTATCACGATAGAAAGTGTAAAAAAAACCCGCAATAGATTGCGTAAGCGGCTAGATTTGCCGGCAACAGCAGGACTGGATACATTTATCTATGAATATTGATGTTCAGCGGCAGAAGAAAAGCAAAGGATACAAGGGTGGGCTTAGGTTTGTAGATAGTGGATGGTCTTGGCAAATCTGAATATGGAATGAAGCGAAAGTGAACCAATGGAGAAGGTTGGCGCAAACATTTGTACTCATATTTGTAATATTAAAATATAAGGCATAAAAAAATAAGATTATTTCTTTGAAAAATTAAAAATAGGATTACCTTTGCCTCGCTTTTGAAAGAAAGGCTCTGTAAAACGGAGATCTGGTAGCTCAGCTGGTAGAGCAATACACTTTTAATGTATGGGCCCTGGGTTCGAATCCCAGCCAGATCACTAAACTTAACGCCAAACAAGGTCAAATCGAATCAGATTTCTTGTTTGGCGTTTGTTTTTCAAGGAGTTATGAATAATTTGCTACTCAAAGCAAATCAAAATAACTCAAAAAAAATGCAGCCCATTTGCAGCCATTGCTAAAAATGGTGGAAATCTGCAGCCAATATGCAGCCAAAGGCTTTTCACAAAAGTGGCTGCAAATACCTACACAAACAATTGAATAATAGTGTCTTAGCGACTGTTAACTACTTTTTTGCATTGATTTTACATAAAATCATTCATTTAACCGTTAAATTATTATCATCATGCAAAAAATTGATCTATTGAACGCCAAGTTTATTATTCGAAAGAATCGGATAGTTTCCGGGATGGTACCTATCCAGATGCAAATCACCATTGAGGGGGAAAGAGTATTCATAAGTACAGGGCAAAAAATTGAATTGGAGCTCTGGGACTTAAAAGCTTGCAGAGCTATTGGAAAAACTAATAAAGTCAGGGTGCTTAATGAGTACCTGGATAAAATGTCTGTTGATGTTGTGAAAGCTTTTAATGAACTAAAGTCACTTAATGATGACATATCAGCGGAAATGCTCAGGGACAAATTAACAGGTAAGAGTATTGATCGACGAAAATATTTAATCGAATGCTGCCAGATTTATAATTCAAGTTTTGAGAAACTGGTTGGAATTGAAATAGGAAAAATCACCTTTGGCAGGTATGCTACTTTTGCTGCCCGAATCAGTAATTTTATAAGTTCCAACATGAAGCAAAAAGATATAATGCTACATGAGATCAAATATTCTTTTGGTATTGAGTACGAGCATTATCTGAAAACAGAGCTTAAACTGCACCAAAACACTTTGGTTAAATACATTCAGTACTTAAATCGTGTGCTGGACTACTGTGTCAAATATGAATGGCTGGATAAAAATGTTTTGTTCGGATATAAGTGTCCAGTAAAAGAAACCAAAAGGGAATACCTTAACCAAGATGAACTTCAGAGAGTCATGGACAAGGAAATCCATATCGACAGGCTATCAGAAGTTAGAGACATATTTGTATTTTGCTGCCATACTGGATATGCTTACAAAGATGCGGCACAATTAACTCCTGATCACATAGGTACAGGCATCAATGGCCGTAAATGGATTTACACATCTCGTCAAAAAAATGATAATGTTTCAAATGTGCCATTGTTGGACCAAGCCATGCAGATCATAGAAAAATACAAGGACCACCCTATTTGTGTAAGCAAAAACAGAATACTACCTATGAAAAGCAATCAAAAGTTGAATGCGTATCTGAAGGAATTGGCTGATATCTGTAGTATCAGCAAACCAATGACAATGCACATAGCAAGGCATACATTCGCTACCACTGTACTTCTCAGCAATGGAGTAAGTATGGAAG
>JBATLS010000621.1:0-2981 GCA_049289435.1 Saprospiraceae bacterium
GGGTGGTTGGCCGACGGCGATCCCTGGGCCGCCCGGGCTGGCTGGGCCTTGACCTCCGAACGCATCAGCAAAAGCCCGGACGGGATCGATCTGCCGGCGCTGCTGAACCGGATCGAGTCCGACATGAAAGACGCCGCCCCGGAAGTGCAGTGGACCATGAACAATTGCCTGGCCGGCATCGGCATCCACTTCCCCGAGCATCGCCAGCGTGCCCTCGCTATTGGCGAAGCCTTGGGCATTTATCGCGACTTTCCGGTTTCCAAGGGTTGCACCTCACCCTTCGCCCCGATTTGGATCAACGAAATGGTGAGTCGGCAGGGGTAAATAGGCAAATTTTGTCAATTGGACGGCTTGTACCGAATAGGCGTTGGCGGGAAGTTTATTGTTGATGGCAAAGCGAAGCGTCAAGTACTGATTCTTACGATGTAGAAAACGCAAGACGATTATGGGATCCCAAAGAGCCAGAACAGTTGGGCATGGTGTGGTTTAGAAATAGGGTTTCCTTCGTGCTCTTGTATTGCCGTTCAACACAACATGCCCCTGACTGCCTTCGGAGCGGGTACAGACCCGAAGACGCGGAGATTCCGGCGACGCTTTCAGGGTTGACCGGGGCAGACTGAGGGGGTAAGATGGTCATGTGAACCAACCTCCGTGGCAATCGACGACCCGCTTTTTCCGCATAACGATTCCTGTGATACGATCACAGCATAGCAGACAGTTCAGCCGTACAAATCCCAAACCCGAATGGAAAGGAAAACAAAATGAGTGACGAAAGCAAATGCCCGGTCACGGGCGGAGGCAACAAGCCCACGGCCAATCGTGGCACGTCGAATCGGGACTGGTGGCCAAACCAGTTGAACCTGAAGATACTCGGTCAGAATTCCCCCCTGATCAACCCCATGGGCGAGGCGTTCAACTATGCCGAGGAGTTCAAGAAGCTCGATCTGCAGGCGGTGAAGAACGATCTTTACGCCCTGATGACCGACTCCCAGGATTGGTGGCCGGCGGACTGGGGCCACTATGGCGGGCTTTTTATCCGCATGGCCTGGCACAGCGCGGGGACCTATCGTACGGGCGACGGTCGCGGCGGGGCTGGCTCCGGCAGCCAGCGTTTTGCCCCCCTCAATAGCTGGCCGGACAACGTGAACCTGGACAAGGCCCGCCGCCTGCTCTGGCCGATCAAACAAAAATACGGCAAGCAGATCTCCTGGGCCGACCTGATGATCCTGGCCGGCAACTGCGCGCTGGAGTCCATGGGTTTCAAGACCTTCGGTTTTGCCGGCGGGCGTGAGGATATCTGGGAGCCGGAAGAGGACATTTATTGGGGGGCGGAAGAGGAATGGCTGGCCACCAGCGACAAGCCCAAGAGCCGCTATTCCGGCGAGCGGGATCTGGAAAACCCCCTGGCCGCGGTGCAGATGGGCCTGATCTACGTCACCCCCGACGGGCCGGACGGCAACCCAGATCCCATCGCCTCGGGCCGGGATGTGCGGGAGACCTTCGCCCGCATGGCCATGAACGACGAGGAGACCGTGGCCCTCACTGCCGGCGGCCACACCTTCGGCAAATCCCACGGAGCCGGCGACGTCGGACTGGTCGGCCCCGAACCCGAGGCCGCCCCCATCGAGGAGCAGGGCCTGGGTTGGAAGAGCAGCTTCGGCAGTGGCAAGGGCATCGACACCATCAGCAGCGGCATCGAGGGGGCCTGGAAGCCCAACCCGACCACCTGGGACATGGGCTATCTGAAGGTGCTCTTCAAATACGAGTGGGAACTGGTCAAAAGCCCCGCCGGCGCGAACCAATGGCTGGCCGTGGACGTGGACGAAGAGGACATGGTGGTGGACGCCCACGATCCGTCCCAGAAGCACCGGCCCATGATGACCACGGCAGATATGTCCATGCGCTACGACCCCATCTACGGGCCGATCTCCCGGCGCTATCTGGAGAACCCGGCAGAATTTGCGGATGCTTTCGCCCGAGCCTGGTTCAAGCTGACCCACCGGGACATGGGCCCCCGCTCCCGCTATCTCGGCCCGGAAGTCCCGGCCGAGGAGTTGATCTGGCAGGATCCGGTGCCCGCCGTTGACCATGAATTGATCGACGCCCAGGACATCGCCGATCTCAAGGCCAAGATCCTGGCTTCGGGGCCGTCCGTGGCCCAACTGGTCTCAACGGCCTGGGCGTCCGCGTCCACCTTCCGCGGTTCGGACAAGCGGGGCGGGGCCAATGGGGCCCGCATTCGCCTGGCTCCCCAGAAGGATTGGGCGGTCAACCAGCCCGAGAAATTGGCGGCGGTGCTGAAAACCTTGGAGGGAATCCAAGCCGAGTTCAACGGTGCCCAAAGCGGCGGCAAGCAGGTTTCTCTGGCTGACCTCATCGTCCTGGGCGGATGCGCAGGCGTCGAGCAAGCGGCCAAGAATGCGGGCCAAACGGTGACCGTCCCCTTCACACCGGGGCGCACGGATGCCTCCCAGGCCCAGACCGATGTGGACGCCTTCGCCGTCCTGGAGCCGGTGGCCGATGGCTTCCGCAACTATCTCAAGACCAAGTATGCGGTTTCGGCGGAGGAAATGCTGGTCGATCGGGCGCAATTGTTGACCCTGACCGCACCGGAGATGACCGTTCTCGTCGGCGGATTGCGGGTCCTGAATGCCAACGTCGGCCAGTCCCCCCACGGCGTCTTCACCCAGCGGCCGGAGAGCCTCACCAATGACTTCTTCGTGAATCTCCTCGACATGCGCACGGCGTGGACGGCCTCCGCGGATGACGAAGACATCTTCGAAGGTCGCGACCGGGCCACCGGCGAACTGAAGTGGACCGGTACCCGTGCCGACCTCGTCTTCGGCTCGAACTCTCAACTTCGGGCCTTGGCGGAAGTCTATGGCTGTGTGGACGGCCAGGAGAAGTTCATCAACGACTTTGTGGCGACGTGGACCAAGGTGATGGACCTTGACCGTTTCGACCTCGCCTGATCATAGCAG
>JBATLS010000622.1:0-3684 GCA_049289435.1 Saprospiraceae bacterium
CTTTTGTACGCATCGATTTTGACCAGAGCATTTGAATTTGAATGGTTGGAAAGTTGAAAATATATACCGACACTATGATTCTCTTCTCTGGGTTTAAACAGCTTACGCACTTTGTTTTCGCTGGTCAATAGCCCTTTTATCTTATTTATTTTGGTAAGACTCAAGAAATGTGGGGGCGCATAACTCAGATTAAGGCGTCCAGCATAGTCGGTGCTAAATCTAAATTCTTGAGATTCAGGATCGGCAACCGTCAAGCCATAATCAGCCAGCAAGGCATTTTTTTCTTTGTCCTGATTGGTAAACTGTAAAAATTGTGTAAAATTGCCAGTATCATTCAGATAGATGACGCTCTCCAGGGTATGCTGACATGGATGATCCTTATACGTTTTTCCACAAGTACATCTGACTTCTATATCATTGTCGGCATTGACAATAAAGGAGATTTTTTCTGTGGCTTTCAGATAGGTGTGGGTAACTATTATCCCTTCTTTTGGTTTGGTAGTTTTTGAGAAGTTCTTGTTTCTTCTTGACGATACTCTAAGGTCAGGCATCAATGATGTCAATCTGTAGTAACTAAAGTCTTTGGCATTGGGTACAACAAAAGGTAAGTTTAATGCTTGTGGGTCGATCTTTTTTTCAACCTTTTTTACCACACCAACTGCAGTTAAATTCTTTTTGGAGAATTGATTCAGGAATTTATTTTTTTCCAATTCTAACTCCAGTTTCACTTTGGTTTGTTCGAGTTCTACCTTTTTATGCTGTTTCTTTATAGCTTCAGCCTTCATCAAAGTATGCATGCCATGCAAAGCAGCCGCGATGTGCGGGCACTTTTCATTGAGAGAGTACTCTGTACAATTGCACTGTACCCCGTATTTTTCAGTATCCTTTTTTACCATGACGGAGTATGGCCTGTCACCTTCTTTGAGCAAGAAAGTCATATAACTGCCTACCATTCGCCTTGGCTGTATAAACTTCTCTTCCGCATCCGTGACATTCTGAAGTTCGTTGATGTATGGGGTTACATACTCATCAGTCAACATTAGCAGCTTTTCTTCATCAAAATGATCAGAAACCTGGATTTTCTCTCCCAAATAATTCTCAGTATTCACAGGATAGTTTAAATTTTTGCCAACCGCAAAAATCAAAATTTAATCATAGAATAAATAATCTTTTGAAGATTATTTAAATTCATTTGTTCCAAAATGGAGTATTTCTCATTTTTGTCTAGTGTTTTAGCCAGATATTCCTGCTCACTTTGTCCAGGGGTAGGTATAAGAATCGCTTTTATATCCAGACTTTCTATATCCATGATGGTACTATAGCCCGAGCGAGCTATCAGCAATTTTGAAGAATTGAAGGCAATCTCCATATCTTCCGTGCAAAGGATATTCTTTACTTCTATATTTTTAGGAGTAAAGATGCTGGTGTGTTGGACTTGGGTGCCTCTAATAAATAAAATTATATATTGATCCAATCTACTCAGCAATTCAAATAAGCGATCCTCTAAAACAGTTCTTTGCGGCTCAGGACCTGATAGGACGACACAAATATCATATTTTGGATAAAGTCTCATATGAGTTATCCTGGTGATGGGTCCTATATGTACCAATTTTAGTGTATGGTTTTGCGAAAGTCGAGGGCATATAGCGTCAGAACCATAATAATCCGGCACAAAACAAAGATCAAATTTTTTTATAAAATATTGATGCGTTTTACTACCTATCCAGGAGATCCAAGTCCATTGATGCACGATATTGACCTGATGCGTCATGTAATAATTTTTAGTAATGCTCGAGAGGCAGCCCATCCTATTGTCGGACAAAATGATGGTCGCTTTGATCTTTTTTGCCAGTGCTTCGATGGCTATTTGCTCATGTTTTACCGCTTTTTTGATCTTGGCCCCTTGCCAAAGGATGTTGGTTAGGATGCTTTCGCGATGATATTTGATACCATAGGTGGGAAGCTCAAAAGCACGCAACTTAGGGAATTCTAATCTTAATAATTGCAACGCTTCTCCATCAGATGCGATGATAACTTTTTTGCAGGTCGATTTTAAGAAGTGAATGATGGGAATACATCGGGTAGCATGGCCAAGCCCCCAGTTCAAGATCGCCACTATGACTATATCCTTTTTTCCAAAGTAAGGTGATATAGACTGTATCGTATCCTTTTTGAGCATATTGTTCATGTTTACAAAGGTAAGTAATGATCACCACTCAAGCTAAAATCTGATCAATATCAGTATTGCCATAAAAGTAAAAGCCTCACTCACACTACATGAACAAGGCTTTTACATTTTTATGATTTATCCAAATTTTTATAAGAATGGCGCAATAACCAGTGCCACTACAGACATCAATTTCAATAATATATTTAGTGATGGTCCCGATGTATCTTTGAATGGATCTCCTACTGTATCTCCTACCACAGTTGCTTTATGAGGCTCCGATCCTTTGTAGTACATTTTGCCTTGGATCTCTACTCCTTCTTCAAACATTTTCTTGGCATTGTCCCAGGCACCTCCTGCATTGGACTGGAAGATGGCCATCAAAACACCGCATGATGTCACTCCTGCGAGTAAGCCACCCAGCATCTCAGCACCACCCCCAAAACCAATGATCACAGGTGATGACACTGCCAATATACCCGGTAATACCATCTCTCTGATGGACGCTTTTGTGGAAATTTCCACACACTTGCCATATTCTGCTTTGCCGTCTGCCGCATCAAATATAGCCTGATCTCCTGCCGACCATGTCTTGTGTTCAGTACCTTCATTTTTCTTCATGACAGCAAGTGCAGCTTTCAATTCAGGTATTTCTGCAAACTGACGTCTGACCTCCTGGATCATATCCATAGCGGCACGACCGACAGCATTCATAGATAATGCTGAAAACAAAAATGGAAGCATCGAACCAATCAACAAACCTGCCATCACTACTGGATTGGCAACATCGATCGTGGTCAGTCCTGCTGTAGTCATAAAGGCTGCAAACAATGCCAATGCTGTCAAAGCTGCAGAACCGATGGCAAATCCTTTTCCAATGGCTGCCGTAGTATTTCCTACTGCATCCAGTTTATCTGTCTTTTGTCTGACATCTTTAGGTAGATCGGCCATCTCTGCTATACCACCTGCATTGTCAGAGATAGGTCCATAAGCGTCCACTGCCAGTTGAATCCCTAGGTTGGACAACATTCCTACAGCAGCTATAGCTATACCATATAGCCCTGCAAAATGATGTGCACCGATGATACCTGCCGCCAAAACCAAAATAGGTAGTGCCGTAGATTGCATACCTACTCCAAGGCCAGCTATGATGTTGGTAGCTGCTCCAGTCAAAGATTGATTTACGATAGATTTTACTGGCTTAGTGCCGGTCCCTGTATAAAACTCTGTAATGATTCCTATCAATAGACCCGCTATCAGTCCTATGACCACGGCAATAAATATACCCATCGAAGTATATTCTATTCCTTTGGCGTCCAACCATGATGGCGGAAGCATCCAATCTACTATAAAATATGTGGCAGCAAGCATTAAAGCTGCCGATATTAATTCACCTCTGTTCAATGCTTTCTGAGGATCTCCTCCTTCGGCAACTTTCACGAAAAACGTACCGAATATAGAAGTGATGATCCCCACTCCCGATAATACCAATGGAAGCAAAATGGCGTTGAGTCCAC
>JBATLS010000623.1:0-3427 GCA_049289435.1 Saprospiraceae bacterium
CCAAAAGTGTAGAAGCAGGCACAGGATACGCTAAAAAGTCTTTTGATACTGGTGCAATAAATAAGGATATGGCAACTATCAAAATTTTCAACCCCAATACATCAATAGCCTGGGGAGCAGCCTATTATCAGTATTTTGAGCGACTGGATCAGGTCAAAAAGTTCAGTGACAATCCACTCAATATTGATAAAAAATTGTACAAAGTAAGTCGAAGTGATAAGGGTGATATCCTTGACGAAGTGGACAATAAAATGAGCCTAAAACCTGGCGATAAACTCAAAATCAGGATTGTCATAAGAGTGGATAGAGATATGGAATATGTGCATATGAAAGATATGCGGCCAAGTGGCATAGAGCCTATTTCGGTCATTTCAGAGCACAAGTATCAGGGGCAGTTGTCCTATTACGAATCGACCAGAGATCTGGCTACACATTTTTATTTTGGATATTTACCCAAAGGAACATTTGTATTTGAATATCTGGTGACGGTGGTGCATAAGGGAGATTTTTCTGGCGGCGTCACCACGATAGAATGTATGTATGCCCCCGAATTCAATAGTCATAGTCAGGGTCAAAGGGTTGTGGTGAAAACTTTAGGCAAAGAATAATGTGAAGCAACAATTGATTTTTAGACCAGACCCCTTAGGTAGGATAACCTATATTGCATTGACCTAAATGGTTATATAATCCTTATACTTTTGATTTAAAAGGTGTAGGTTTAGTTTAATCTATTATTGTCTTTTAAGATTGCATTAATTTCCTGAACAGTCATTTTCGTACTTTTGGCAATACGTTCTATTGGAAAACCGTCATCATACAAACTTAAGATTATTTCGATTTTCTCTTCCATCTTGCCTTCCATTTTATTTCTTTGAGCAATTCTCTCGTATGTGGTCATGATGTTATCTTTTAAAGGAACTGGAATATTTTTTAGTGATTCTGCTAATGCATCTTCCGTAATATCGGAAACATTAAAAACATAAACGACTATCATTTCTAAAAAGTTCATATTAATGCCTTCTACAGGAAAAAGTCTTAATATCATCTCAAAGTCTTCTTTGAGTTTTAAAGGATTCATCCTCCATTGTTGAGCGATTATTGCAGCTACCATCATGGTATCACGAATAGTTTCTATTTTGTCTTTACTGAAAGTATTTAAAGCAAAAAATATGTGGTCATACTTAAAGTAAATTAAATTGCAAAAATATATAATTTTAATCGCTTGATTTTGAACGTATTAAAATTAATATTTTCGCAATTTAATTTATTTTTACTATAAATTTGGGCAAGTAATTTTTGATTACTTCGGGGTAATTATCAAATATAGCGGTAATTTCAGGTTTTTCCCATTCCTTCATTCCTTGATAGTAAATAATAGGAATGATGACTTTAATTTTTTGTTTTGCAGCCAACACTTTAGACCAATGTGCGAATAAGTAGTAGCCCAGCTGAATGAGGACATGCTTATCAGGAGTTGATTTATGTTCAAAAAGCAAAACCACGTCTGCTTTCGTTTGAGCATCATTTTTCATTGAAACTTCAAAAACAAGATCAGAAAAATGTTCTTTCAAAGCTTCATTCATATAAGACTCTTTCTGGACCTTTAATGAATCTATGTCCAAATATTCCAAAACATCTGAGGGTAAAAATTTTTCGAAAAATGCAATCGCTCTGCTTGGATCAGAAAATGATTCTCTCACAAATTTGTCGTGTATATTGTATATTTTCTTGGCCATATTGCAAAAACCATTAATCAAGTAATGATAAAGGAAATTTTTATAGATGAATCAATGAAATTTATTTAGTTTTGATTCGTCAAAATTACTAAAACAAATTCAAAACTTGTATTATGGCCATCGTTATCATGAATATGACTAATTTGGAATGACTATTCTGATCCAACTACTGAGACATACATACCTCCGAACGATAAGATCCATCTTTGGCTCAATGGCTGCACTTGAGTTGCTTTACAAAATATTTTTGGCGCTGTATCTCACTGGTTTTCTGGTCTTAAGTGCGTATTTTGGAGATACATTTATTGCTAAGAAGTATCCATCTGAAGAGTTAGGTAAACTGATGACGATGTGGATGGTGTACTATTTTGTGTGTGAATTGATAGTCAGATTTTTCTTTCAATCTTCCAAACATCAGGACGATAGACCATATCATGTCTTGCACATATCGAGGAAGTCGCTGCATGTTTTTCAGTTGTGGAAATCGTTTTTTAATTTTTTCAATCCAATTGGAATCATATTCATTACTATTTTTAGTTTCAAACAAATGAGCACCTCAAATGAGACAGACTTTTGGTTTGTTTGGTGGATCATTTTTGGTTCTTTGATTTTGGTCAATCATTTATTGACGATCATGTTTAGGAAGTTTATGACAGTTACTCCAGTCATTGTCCTATCACTGATTTCTACCCTCGTTTTGTTAATATATCTGGATATACAAGGTCATATAAACGTAACCCATAGTTTGTATGAGTTCGTATTGCTTTGTAGTTCATCCCCGGTTTTACTGCTTGGTCCAGTGATTTTGGTGACTGTGTTGTTGATGAGCGTATATGTATTGATCAGAGATGATAAATATCTGGAATATACCAATGAAAATAAAATTTTTCAAGTCCGCAGTTTTGCCTTATTTGAATACTTCGGTCTGGCTGGGAGGCTTGTCCTAATCGAACTAAAGATGATAGTCAGGAACAAAAGACCTTCGTCCATGATGGTAATGCAACCTATATTATTGGTATTTATTGGATTTAGTTTATTCCATGATAAAGAAAGTACCATGGAACAAGGGCTAAAGAATTTTGATTTCATAATGACAGTAATATTAACGGGTCTATTTGCTTTTTCACATTTTCAATTTGTGGTCTCATGGGATAGCACATATTGGGATGCCCTGATCAGTCGCCATATTTCCACCTACGACTATCTCAAATCTAAATATATTATTTTTACAAGTCTCTGCCTGATCAATTTTGTGATTTTTTGGCCTTTTACTTTTGGCCATTTGGATTTGGTTTTGGTATCATTAGGAGCATTTATATTTCATATCGGGGTAAGCTCGTTCATATTTTTGTCCTTGGCGATGTTCAACCGAACCAAACTAAATTTAGACAAAAGTCAATGGATGAATTATCAAGGATTCAGTTGGGTTCAATATTCGGTGGTTTTGGTTTTGTTAGTAATATTAGGAATAATATTTGCAATATTTAAATTTTTGGAAATAACATCATACGCATACTGTGCTTTATGTTTGCTTGGATTATTGGGGATGATCTTCTTAAGTCCTATTTTAAAGAAGATTGCATTTTGGTATGATCAACAAAAAACAGATATGGCGACGGCCTTTAGAAAATAAAATACTATGATGATACACTTCAAAAATGTTAGAAAACAATATGGCAATAAGATAGCAC
>JBATLS010000624.1:0-1500 GCA_049289435.1 Saprospiraceae bacterium
AAAGACAATCGGTTTTTCAATGACCATTGTCTTCAGCCAATGGAACAAAGTAAACATTAATTCTTTTGGTGGACGACAATTTGTGGAAAAGGTATTTCGATGCCCTCTTTATCAAATACTTCCTTCAGTCTTTTGCGTAGTTCTCCAGCTACTTCCCATTGCTTCTGGGGCTTGGTTTCTCCTACTATTTTGATCACGATAGCTGAATCTGCAAACTCTTCTACCCTCAAAAAGTGTGGTGCAATATTGATCAATTCATTCCAAATAGCGTCTTCGGTCATACTCTCGCCTACACGATTTACTACCTGAATCACATGATCGAGCCTACTACTATATGCGATACCAAGGTTTATATTGATACGCCCAAACTCCTTAGCCAGATTAGACACTTTTTTGATTTCTCCGTGTGGCAAATGATGTACTGTACCATCCATATCCCTAAGGGTCGTCATACGCAGGCTGATGTTTTCTACCATCCCACGAGTATTGTCCAAAACGACCACGTCTCCGATCCTGTATTGGCTCTCCAAGATGATGAATAACCCCGAAATAATGTCCCGGATCAAATATTGACCACCAAAACCAAACGCAAGTCCCAAGATACCAGCACCCGCCAAAATAGGTCCGATCTCCACTCCCAATTCCTGTATCACCATCAAAATGACCATGCTATACATAGCTACCTTAGCGGTTGATGAAAATATATTGATGAGGGTATCTTCTCGTTTTACCTCTACTTCAGGAGTATCGTTTTCATCCCTTCTGACAGCGATACGTACCGCTTTTTCGATAAATTTATTGATAATGTGGTATAATATAATTCCTCCTGCTGTGATCAAAAGTATTTTGATGCCGTGATCCAGCAACCAAGGATTTATTTGGGATATCATATTGTCTAAAGTGTCATTCATACTATTCATGCTTTGATGGTGACAACAAGTTGATCATCACAAAGTTGAAAAATATATCAGATATTGCCATCGAGAGGCTTCATCACCCCAAATCGGATCGAAGTTGTATGTTTGATTGATTGACAGTGGAAAAGAAAATAAATTTATCATTTTAAATGCACTAATTATACCATCTATAACTAATTGATATACTGCATATTAATATTGCTTAACAGTAATTTAACAGCTATTAAAAAAACATTTTTTTGTATTTTATTTATTAAGTTATATATTTGTACTGTTAAAATTAAAAATAAACATTATCATGAAACAAATTTTATTAGTATTGTTGGTATTTGGAAGTATTTCTATCAATGCTCAAAAGAAAGCCCAAGCCACTACAGCCGCAAAGGCAGCCACTGAGGTGAAAGCAGAAACAGTTGTTCAACCCGCTCCGGCTCCGGCTACATTTGAAGTAGCTGTGCCCACTACAAAAGCAAAAATGTCATTCGAAACGTTGACAGTAGATTATGGTACCATCGCTAAAGACTCTGATCCATTGAGAGTGGTGAAGTTTACTAACACAGGTACTGAACCTTTAGTCATCACC
>JBATLS010000625.1:0-1585 GCA_049289435.1 Saprospiraceae bacterium
TAGCTATCGGGAGCGATCCAAGATATCAATAGCCACTGGCTTCCGGCTCTGGATACATAGTATTTCAATCCCGAATACTATCGGGATGTAGCCATTTTTCAATTGCCACTGGCTTTAGCCAGTGGAACATGGATGTGACCCTTTGGCTTTAGCCAAAATATGAAGTGATGGAAAATGATGAGTGCTCTGATGTTTGGTTTGTTCAGGCAAGGATGCCTGATGATATAGGTTCGTAGCGAGGACGCTACGACCAACAATCCGATGTATTCTTGCAATCAAGATTGCAAGTCCATTATCCCGATGGTCGCAGTTTCTTCCCTATATCTATCGGGAGCGATTCAGGACGCTACGACCAGCAATCCGTTGTATTCTTGCAATCAAGATTGCAAGTCCATTATCCGATGGTCGCAGTTTCTTCCCGATAGCTATCGGGAGCGATCCAAGATATCAATAGCCACTAACTGGATTTCAATTGCCCGATTGCTATCGGGAGATAACTATCGGAGATGCGAATTTGACAGATTTAGGCTACTACCTGAAATGTAAGGAGGTAAGCTCCTGCCTTGTCATCTATTTAGTGACCTGTATTAATTATCATACATAAGTATAGAATATCTTTCAATCTTCCAAGATTCATGCCGCAGCCATAACAAAGCAATTGATCTAATTTGTGTAATAAGTTATACAAATATTATGATTTTTAAATATGTTCCATTTTAAATTTTGTATTTTTGCCGTACGTTCAAAATCTAACGATTATAACCTAAAATTTTAGCAATTTAATGTAGTGTGGTTTTAAAATTTTCTTCTGCGCCTTGATTTCGGAAATGATAATGATTGATTTAAAAAATATTAGTGTTTTAGTCATTGATGATGATGCTTTACATTGTGAGATGATTTGCCAAAAGCTCCATAGTTTAGGTATTCAGGATGTCAAATCCATCGACAGATATAAAGATGCTGGAAGGTATCTTGACTCTACGACACCTGATCTTATATTATTGGATTTTTATCTGGACAATGGTCATACAGGAGTACAATTTGTGAAAGAGTTTTTGTTTAACACTCCATTGCCCGTTATATTTATTTCTACTTTTTATGGGAAAGAAATTTTTGAAGAAATTTTAGAGGTAGTACCGATGGAGTTTATTCCAAAAAATATCTCGGAATTTGATTTGGAAAAGGTCATACGTTTGTCTTTGGCAAAAAAAAATGACATGGAGTCCAATGAAAAGTTGAAGGATTATATATTAGTAAAAAGTACAAATGAAATTCGAAAAATATTAGTGGCTGACATTGAGTATATAGCAGTAGATGGCAAATACTTAGTTTTACACATCAGTGACAAGAAATTTCTCATTCGCTCTACTCTAAATGATTTTAATAAAAAGTTGCCCGCCGATTTTTTAAAGATTCATCAGTCCTATATTATCAATTTAAAACACTTATATTCCATTCAGGTGGACAATGGGGTGGTCATCATCGGCAATAAAGAAGTACCTTTCAGCAGAAATTTTAAAAAAGACATCTTTCATTCATATTATTTGTCATAGTAGATGCTTTAATGTGCCAATGTGCTAATGTG
>JBATLS010000626.1:0-12136 GCA_049289435.1 Saprospiraceae bacterium
AGCAAATTTAATTTTAGACAAGGTATATTTTGCAGTCGTAACTGGTAGTTACAACGAAAAATATAACGCAGTATAAAATGAAATTTGCCGCTTGCAGACAAATGATGGAATTTTAAACATACTCTAAGCTTTAACATGCATTAGTATATGTAAAATTGACTAATTTTGCTTTTTCAAATATTTTTATTTCGAAAAGCTTATAGAAATTCTTATTTCAGGATGTATCGCATATTATTACTCTTCATTGTTATCAATTTAGGATTGGTTTCTTGCAAAGATCAAGATCCACAGATGAAGACAGACATTATTGGTACTTGGGATGTCTATTCTTCAGAAATGAATAACAAGCCCAATGGTTTTATGAAAGATGGATGGTTTTCATTTGAAGAAAATAATACGATGACTTCTAATATTTTTCCTGATCAGGACGAGATTGGCTATAAAATAAAAAATGGAAAGTTATATATAGATATCGACCAACCCCTTCAACTGGAAATATCAAAAATGACTTCAGATACTATGATTATAGAGGGTAAAGTATCTTACTACTTCATGAAGTATAAGATGAGAAAGCGATCTTAGTGACACAAATATTAGGTGTATCCCATTTTTGCATTCATTGATAGCCAATTTCTTTTTAGCTCCCTTAAGGCCCGCCTGCTGCGAAGCGGGCAGGGTTGGGGTAATCTAAAAAGAAATTGCATAAAAGTGAAATTTTGGGATACACCCCAAATATTCTAATCACTATTCTGAAAATTTAAACATACTCTAAGCTAAATTAAGTTTGTTTTATCAACAGTAATAACACTAAGAAACATACTTCAAAAATTCTGCTTTCTGGTTTTCGTCATGAAATGTACCGCTATACGAAGTAGTAATGGTACTACTGTTAATATCATGTACCCCACGAGAAGATACGCAAAGATGAGTAGCTTCTACATAGACTGCTACATCTTCGGACTGCACTGCTCTTTTGATTTCTTCAGCAATCTGAACCGTTAGCCTTTCTTGAACTTGTGGTCTCTTAGCAAAAAATTGAACAATCCTGTTTAATTTGGATAAACCTATGACTTTGCCAGATGAAATATATGCCACGTGTACTTTTCCTATGATCGGCACAAAGTGGTGTTCGCAATTGGAATAGAAAGTGATGTCTTTTTCAACCAACATTTCATGGTATTGGTATTTATTGTCAAATAACTTTACATCTGGCTTATTGGCTGGGTTCAACCCGCTAAATATTTCCTTGACATACATTTTGGCAACCCTGTATGGTGTTCCTTTTAGACTATCATCTGTCAAATCCAAGCCAAGGATATCCATGATTTCTCTAAAGTGAAGCTGAATTTCTTGAATTTTTTGATCATCGGTTTTATCAAATGCACCATCTCTCATTGGAGTGTCAATACTTGTCATAATGTGATCTTCACCATCTTCATCATATCGTTGGGTAGAGTTGGGCGCCCATTCAGAATGAAGAAAGTTTCCTGGTTTTTCAATTTTTAATTTCTTGGACTTAAAAGATTCTAAAGTTTCCATATTTTTATTTTGAACGTTAACACCGTCAGTGTTATATTGTTTAACTATTTATACTTATTAATTAAACAAAAAATATATAAAGGGATTTGAAATATGATTTACATCACTATAGACTGTAAGATATATCATTCATTTTCAGCTATATTGGGGTTACTTTTGAAGTACAAAATAAAATTTCAAATCATGATCAAAATATTAGTACCAGTAGATTTTACCAAAGTTTCATTTTCAGCTTACAACTACGCCATTCACCTTGCAAAAGAAATGGATGCAGAGATTACTGCCATCCATGTGATCAATGGTAGTTTTACTACAGCTGATTCTATGTTTTTGGATACGATGGATGCTTCTTACGAAGCAGGGAAGTCCAGACTCAATTATTTTATCAACGAGTATTCCAGTAAAATGGGGGTCGAAGGTGCAGATATCATCACAAAAACTGAAGTTAGATTTGGAGTATCAGGTTTTACGATTGCCGACTTTGCCAATGATCAGGCATTTGATTACGTGGTGGCGGGGATGCGTGATAGCCATAGTATCATAGAGAGAGTGTTGGGTACTACATCTTCTATAGTGACAAAACTGACCTCGTGCCCAGTGATACTTGTCCATGAAAACACCAGATGGATAAAACCTGCAAAAATCATTTTTACAATGGACAATAGTACTGATTTTGACGAATCTGTGGATAGATTCATAGCATTCAACAAATTTTTTAAAGCTGCAACAGATTTTATTCATATCAAAAAAGAAGAATCCAAAACAGAGCGAACTAAAAATGCGTTGATCAATCAGGTGTTTAATAAAAAAGAACCCGAATTTGCCTTCACGCTTAAGAATATTTATGGAGGCGACATCGTGCAGTCTATCGTTGACTACTCCATCTTTGAGAAGGCAGATATGTTGGTGATGGTTCATCGCAAAAGGTCATTTTTGGACTCCATATTCAAGCAATCCGTCAGTCTCCGTACTGCAGAGGGCATACACCTTCCCATCATGGTATTGGAAGAAAATCCTCCTGTGAGCCACACATAAAATAGCGTAAATTGGACAAATTGATTTATCACATTAAATAATTTTGATATGTTTAAAATATTGTGCACCACCGACTTTTCTAAAAATTCTGATTTTGCAATACAATATGCGATACAAATCAGCAATGCCATGAAAGCCAAACTGCATTTTATCACCGCATTTACTGAACCCAGAGTGACTGGAAGTCTAAAGTCACTGGACGAAAGAATCTCTGAGGCACTGGAAGAGGATATGGATCGGATGATCCAAAAATTATCACCGTCTATCAAAACTGGGATCGTACCCGAGAAAGCTGTAGTGCAGGGCAACACTGTCAAAGTTATATTGGAATATGCACACAAACAAGATATTCAATTGATCGTCATTGGGACCAAAGGCAGTACCAATCTTTCCAGCCTTTTTGTAGGAGGCATAGCTCAGGAATTTATCAGAACAAGCAAGATACCCATTTTGGCTATTCCCAATTGGACACATTCGGTATTGACAGGCAATACAGTGCTATTGTGTTTGGATGAAAAAGGGATTCAAAATCTAAAGTCAATTGATGCATTGAAAACATTCAAATTATTGCCCGATGTGAAGATGGATGTCTTTCATATGTCTGTTCAAAATGAAAAAATAGACCTCGCCGAAAATACAAAGTTATTGGCTGGAATGGTGCGAAATATCATAGAAGTAGAAGGAGACGATGCCGTAGCGGAGATCAAATATTATGTCGAACACCATGATGACATCGGGATCATAGCCATGGTAGGTCGTAACCACTCGTTCTGGCATACATTATTGTTTGAAACAAATACTACCGCCGAATTATTTGCGACAAATGTTCCATTATTGATATTGCCAGAGTAGAAAAGGGAGTATTTTATTGAAAAGTGACTATTCAATATTAGCCAATAGTCAATAGTTGTGGAGTATTCGTTTGTACTCAAGTATGTAATCCTTGTAAAGATATCGTTATACTTTGAGTAAACATTACATTTGAGTCCACTCCGAAAAGATGAAAATAAAGAAATACCACAAAGACTCTAATTCTCAAAGTTTTACAAAGATATGAATTTCAAGCATTTACAATTCGTTATTCTTTGTGACTCTTAGTGTTTTTGTGCCTTAGTGGCAAAAATATACTTTTCGGAGTAGTCTCACATTTGCTGTTTAAGCGGGATACTCAAACTATCATTTTTATTTCTATATTTGTCCTGAATAAACCAGACCACATATGAATTCGATATTGCCGATGATCAGCAACGTATTTGACAGTCAAAGAGCATACTTTGATGAGGGAAATACCAAGAGTTATACATTCAGATTACAAGCTTTGAAGCAACTCAAAGCAACGATCATCAAACATAAAGATGAAGTCATCCAAGCCATGTATGATGACTATAAAAAGCCTCTTTTGGAGGCCTACATTGGCGATATAGCTGTTGTCATGGAAGAGTTAAATCATACTATTAAACATTTGAGTCATTGGATGGAGGAGCAACACACCTCTACGCCGATCACCATCCAACCAGCCGGCAGTAAAGTCATCTACGAACCCAAAGGATTGATACTCATATTCGCCCCTTGGAATTATCCTTTCAATCTGGCCATCACTCCATTGATCGGAGCAATAGCGGCAGGCAATTGTACGATAGTAAAAGTAGCCCACGAAACTCCACATACTGCCAGGGTAATAGCCAAAATAATAGAAGAAGCTTTTGAAAACCACCATGTTTTTTGCCTTCAGGGGGAGGGAAAAGCGATGGGTGAATTGTTGTTTCAGCACTTTACTTTCAATCATGTATTTTTCACAGGTTCGGCTACGACGGGCAAATGGATCATGGAGCAAGCTGCCAAAACACTTACCCCTGTGACGCTTGAGTTGGGTGGTAAATGCCCATCCATTGTGGACAAAACCGCCAGACTCGACATAGCGGTCAATCGTATCGTGTGGTCCAAGTACTTTAATGCTGGTCAGACTTGCCTGGCGACAGATCATGTATTGGTACACGAAAGTGTAAAAGATAAATTTATCGCCAAAGTCAAAGAAAAGGTCCGTGCATTTTATGGCGACGACCCTAAGTCCAGTCCCGATTTTGCTCGTATCGTCAATCAAACCCGTACTGAAAAATTAGTGAAATATCTTACCCAAGGCTCACTCGAATATGGAGGGCAATATGATATCCAACAAAGTTACATCAGCCCCACTGCCATGGTTGTCGATGATCTGGATTTGCCCATCATGAAGGAAGAGATATTTGGCCCCATCTTGCCTATCATAGTGTGGAAAAATCCCGAAGATATATTATCCATCGTAAGACGAAACAGGTATCCGTTGGCATGTTATGTATTTTCTGAAAATTCTTCATTTATTGAGTGGATTCACCAAAATATAGAGTTTGGTGGAGGATGTGTCAACAATGCCATGGTGCATTATGGAAATTCTAATCAACCATTCGGAGGGGTGATGTCAAGTGGTATAGGTAAGTATCATGGCATATATAGTTTTCAGACTTTCTCCAATGCCAAACCCATCGTCAGCTCGACATCACTTGCAGAAATGCATGTTTGGTATCCGCCTTATACTCCGATAAAGAAGAAGATTGTCGAATTATTTGTAGGTTAAAAGAGCATATATAAAGTATCGTCTTTTTGCCCACACTATCACTCATTAATGGAAGATTTAGACTATATTTGCCCATCATAAACTTTAACTATGACGTCATTTTCCTGGCTATTTAAGTTAAGGGGTGAGTTGACCTCCCGCCAAGCTACCATATTGAGCATCTTTGGTATCTTATTCATTTTGCTGGTATGGATGCTCATGACCATGGGTGAGTCACCTATCTTGCCGAGAACAGTATTTCCTCACCCGCTTCGGGTATTTCATGCATTTGGCGAATTGTACTCCAACAACGAACTGGTGATGAATCTCTGCAAGTCCATTGGGCTCAATCTGGGAGGATACCTGAAAGCAATATTTTATGCCATACCTATAGGATTTGCCATAGGCTTGGTACCATTGCTGAGAGGTGCCTTCCAAAGGATGGTGGATGCCATACGTTTTCTTCCGCTGACGGCACTCACTGCATTATTCATATTATGGTATGGGATATTTGTAGATGCCAAAATCAATTTTCTGGCATTTGGTATATTTATCTATTTGCTGCCCATCGTCATACAAAGGATCGACGAGGTAGATGATGTGTATCTCAAGACAGTACACACTTTGGGTGCGAGTTATTGGCAGACGATCAGGACAGTATATTTTCCTGCAGTCGTATCCCGGCTCTCTGATGATATACGGATACTTACTGCTATATCGTGGACCTATATCATCGTAGCAGAAACCAATGCCGATCAGGGTGGTATTGGGTCTCTGATGTATCGGACGGGGCAAAGATTTGCCAGAGTAGATGTCACTATAGCATGTTTGTTGATCATTATGTTGTTCGGAGTGTTTCAGGACAAGATATTTGCATATCTGGATCGTAAGTTTTTTCCATACAAATATCAAGCAAAAGATTCGTACGAATCCCGTACTATGCTCAAGAGTGTGAGCATGATGGATGCAGTGTTTGATTACGTAATTACGGTGTCCGTTTGGTTGTTTTTAGCCATATATATTCTATTTATGGTCAACGAATGGAACCCCATCATTGGTGCTGTGAAACCATTGAGCTATTTATTTGGAGACGCACTTTGGACCATTCATTTCGTATTTTTTATGATATTGGCCTATCAGGTGTATCAGCTTTATCAAAAATTTATCTTAAAACCATGAGTGAATTTGCCTTTACAGATAGTGTGAGTCTTGACAATATCATAGAGCTGCGAAATATAGGTCAAACCTATGACGGACAGAATTGGATCATCAAAGACCTCAACTTCATCGTCGAAGACAAACCCGCTCAAGGACAGTTTGTGATTATATTGGGTATGTCGGGATGTGGCAAATCTACTTTACTCAGGTATATATCTGCACTTCAGTCACCTACGGAGGGTCAAGTATTGATCAAAGGCAAACCCGTGGATCAACATACACACGTGAGTATGGTGTTTCAACAATACTCATCGATGCCTTGGATGACTGTGCTGGACAATGTAAGCCTGTCATTACGGTATCAAGGTGTTGCCAAAAAAGAACGCGACGAGCGAGCCATGGAGCTCATAAAACTGGTCGGTCTGGACGGGCATGAAAAAAAATATGCGATGTATCCTACACTATCAGGTGGTCAGCTGCAGCGTGTAGCTATAGCGAGGAGCATATTGTCCAATCCGGAGATTCTTCTTATGGATGAGCCATTTGGAGCACTGGACATCAAGACTCGTATTCAGATGCAGGAATTATTGCTCGAGCTTTGGGAAAAATTTCACTCTACCGTAGTTTTTGTGACCCATGATATCTCTGAAGCAGTCTTTTTGGGAGACGACATATACATCATGAAATATGCACCATCTCGTATCGTAGAGCATATACATGTAGATCTGCCCCAGCATCGATCCTATGACACTAAAAGAGTTCCCCATTTTACACAGTTGGTCCATCATGTAGAAGATGTCATGATGCGGGTGAGCAATGAAAAATAAATTGAAAATTACAACAAGGAGAGCTTCAAAATGGGATCTCTTATCAGGATCAAACCGATGACTTTTTGAGATATAAAATTTATTTGTTCTATGGTCACTTGGCTTATGGCAGGCTGTAACTCCACCTCACCATCCAATAACTTTATACTGGGAATATCCTGAGATAATAATTGCAAGTATTTTGTAAATCTGAAAGGTAAAGCATCAGAAAGACGTGAAGTAATGACTTGCTCTATGATGGGTGATGATAATTTATAAATGAGACTGGCGGCATTTACATCTACACTAATGTTATCCACATAGATGGTCTGTTCATTTTTGTCGAAATATGGTTGTCCTGTGATCGATATGATGGCCTTGAATGGTTCGTTCACACTCGCCATGATTTCCAGCAAGTGGGTATATCTGATATGTACGCTTTCGAGGTCGTATTGTTTGCCGCCTATTTCGATTCCGTTTATTTCCTGGGTGATCCATTTTGACAATCCCAGATAACTCATTTCAAGCTCCAGATTCTGATATTTTGAAAAAGTATGATCATCTTTCCAGTGTATCAGCGTTGATTTTTCTGTAATAAAATGGATAGGCTGATCTGATATCTTGCTATCTATATGTAGCCAGACGCAGCAATAAATCTGATCTTCGTTATCTGTAAGTTCTCCCAGATAAATATTTTTTAATTCGGCATTTAAATACAAGTTGGGATTCTTTAACAAAAGATAGTTAGTGGCAAACTGATTTATATAGTTGTAAATCAATTCTTTAAGATGTATTGATTCATTTACTTTAACATCCATTTTTTTGAGCAAACTCTCCTTCATATAGCGAATCACATAGTTGCTCAAAGATTCGGCAGGGACATTTAGCGTGCCTAAAGCTAATTTGGGACGATCGATCCATTCATGACCAAGCAAGGTGGTTTTAATCTTTAGACCAATAGTCTGATCTATTTGCAGACAAAGCTCTAAATGAAGCAAAAGACTACCTTCTCCTTCGATAGAAAACAAGCCGGCTGGTTTTCGAAAAGAAAATTTGAGAGGTACATCGACCAACAAAGACTTTAGCTGACCTCTTAGTTTTATTTTTTTAAGACCTTCAATATATAAAGTGATTCGAAGTGCTTCTGCTTCGAAATGTTGACCATGCACTTTATCCAATGCATCCTGGATGAAACTTGTCAGCTTTTCTTTGGATATATTACAGTCCACCTGTATGCAATTTTCCAACATGATGCGTCTTAATTTATTGTTAGTGACTGTATAACTGATGCAAACATATTACTATTACCTTGTATATAAAAATATATCATAAAGAAACTTCATCCACTTCTTAAAGTTAAAGATTTTCTATATCTTTGGTCAGATTTTTTAAACTCTATTTTCCAATTCTAACAACAGTATATGAAATTCTTAAATATCTTTTTCTGCACTTTACTCACAATAATATTTCTAATGTTCGGAAATATTTCGTCTGATTTATATGGTCAAAAAACCTTGTCCACCTATGATGCCAAATTGTTTAGTTCCCTAGAGTGGAGGCATATTGGTCCATTCAGAGGAGGACGTTCTTGTGCGGTCACGGGTGTCCCTGGCAAACCTAATCTATTTTATTTTGGAGCGACTGGGGGAGGTGTATGGAAGACAACCAACGGGGGACGATCGTGGGAAAATATCTCTGATGGTTACTTTGGTGGATCCATTGGCAGTATTACTGTCTCGCCTTCTGATCATAATGTCATTTATGTAGGAGGTGGTGAGAAGACAGTACGTGGAAATGTATCATCTGGTTCAGGACTTTGGAAGACTGAAGATGGAGGAAAGACCTGGACGTCTTGTGGACTTGAAAAGTCAAGACATATAGCAAGGGTAAGAGTTCACCCCAACAATCCTGATATCGTCTATGCTGCCGTCATGGGTGACTTGTTTAAAGATAGTGATGAAAGAGGAGTATATAAAAGTATAGACGGTGGCAAAAATTGGAAAAAGGTGTTGTATGCCAATCAAACTGCCGGAGCGGTAGATCTTTGTATAGATCCGGGCAATCACAGGATATTGTATGCAAGCACTTGGAATGTAAGACGTACTCCTTATAGTCTATCTAGTGGCGGTGATGGATCAGCACTATGGAAGAGTACAGACAGTGGCGAGACCTGGACTAATATTTCAGCTTCTGACGGCCTGCCGACAGGCACGTGGGGCATCGTGGGAGTGGCAGTGGCTTACCATGACAATCAAATCGTATATGCCATCATCGAAAATGAAAATGGAGGGGTGTTCAGATCTGATGACGGAGGCAAATCGTGGAAAAAGCAAAGCGATGATCGATCACTCAGGCAGCGAGCATGGTATTATAGCAGGATATACACAGATACCCATGATGACCATACAGTGTACGTCATGAATGTAGATTATCACAAATCTACGGATGGGGGTAAGACATTCAAGGGATTTGATGCACCACACGGGGATCATCATGATCTTTGGGTAGCACCAGAAAACCCCAATCGCATGATCATTGCTGATGACGGAGGAGCACAAGTGACCTATGATGGTGGCGAAACCTGGAGTACCTATCACAATCAACCGACGGCTCAGTTTTATAGAGTGACCACTGACAATCACTTTCCATACAGGATTTATGTAGCCCAACAAGACAACAGTACCATACGTATCCCTCATCGCACTACAGGTAGATCGATCAGTGAGGATGACTGGGAAGAGACTGCTGGTGGAGAATCTGCACACATCGCAGTAGATCCTATCAATAATGATATTGTTTATGGAGGTAGTTATGACGGATTTCTCACCCGAGTAAATCATAAAACTGGGTCAGTGCGTGGTATCAATGTGTGGCCTGACAATCCAATGGGAGATGGAGCTGAAGCGATGAAATATCGTTTTCAATGGAATTTTCCAATCATATTCTCACGGCATAATCCCAAAAAACTCTATGCAGCATCCAACCATCTTCATCTCACCGAGGATGAAGGACAAACATGGCAATTGATCAGTCCCGATCTCACTAGAAATGAAAAAGAAAAGTTGGAGTCATCCGGTGGACCCATCACCAAAGACAATACGAGTGTAGAATATTATGCCACCATATTTGCAGTCAATGAATCCCCCATCAAGGAGGGGCTGATATGGGTAGGAAGCGACGATGGCAGAATACATTTTACAAAAGATGGTGGCAATACTTGGACAGACGTCACATCGCCCGCTATGCCTAAGTATTTGATGATCAACAGTGTAGAGCCTAGTCACTATGATGCAGCTACTTGTTATGTGGCAGGTACGATGTATAAATCGGGTGACTATCAGCCATACCTCTTCAAAACCACGGATGAAGGAAAAACGTGGAAAAAAATAGTGACAGGAATACCAGACGAACACTTCACGAGAGTAGTCCGTGAAGATGACGTAGTCAAGGGATTGCTGTATGCTGGTACCGAAAAAGGAATGTACATATCGAATGATGATGGGGCTTCCTGGCAGTCATTTCAAATGAACCTTCCCATGGTTCCAGTCACAGACCTGGCAATCAAAAACAATAATCTGATAGCAGCTACGCAAGGTAGAAGCTTGTGGATCATAGACGATCTGGCCATGCTACATCAAGGTCTTCAAAAAAAGAATGCCAATGAAACCATTTTGTATAAGCCCAGCGATAGCTACCGGATAGGAGGTAGTCAAATGAAAGACAGTAAGACAGAAGGTACCAATCATCCCGGAGGTGTCATGACCCATTTTTACCTACCTACGTTTGATGAGAAAAAAGATACGATCTCCTTGATCTATATGGATATGAAAGGGGATACCATCAGAAACTATTCCAATAAGGCCAAAGAAGACAAAGATAAACTCAAAGTGAAGGCTGGGGGTAATATGTTTACCTGGAGAATGGACTATCCTGCAGCCAAAAAATTTGATGGTATGATCTTTTGGTGGGGATCGCTCAATGGTCCAACAGCACCTATCGGGGAGTATAAAGTGATGTTGATCATCAATGGGAAATCACAGGAACAGACCTTTAATATCATTCAAAGTCCTGTATCTGAAGGGAGCATTATGGATATTCAAAAGCAATTTGAGTTCATCAAGTCTGTCAATGATAAAGTGTCTGAAGCACATCAAGCAATTATAGACATTAGGTCCATGAAAACTCAAATAAAAGCTTACACGGATAAGATTTCTGATAAAGATATCCGCGATTATGCATCCAAAATGGATACCATATCTTCTGGAGTAGAAAAAAATCTTTACCAAACTAAAAATAAGAGTGGGCAAGATCCTTTGAATTTTCCAATCAGACTGACCAACAAATTAGCGCATCTCAATTCGTTGGTGAGTATGGGAATCAATGATTTTGCACCGACAGCATCGATGTACACCGTCAGAGATGAATTGATAGGAATGATCGACGTCGAGCTAAAAAAATGGGTTGAAGTGAAGGGTACCATGTTGACAGAATTGAACAGCATGATAAAATCAAAATCATTGGATGTCATTATCCTGAAGCAATGATTGTCAAAATAAACATACATTCATGAAAGCAATTTATCTGACCAAATATGGTGGTTCGGAACAGGCATTTGAAATAAGAGACATACCCATACCACAACCAGGAGAAGGGGAGGTACTCATCAAAGTGAAATATTCAGGGCTAAATTTTGCAGATGTCATCGCTCGTCGTGGACTATATCCAGATGCTCCTCCCAATCCTGCTTTGCTTGGCTATGATGTATCCGGCACCGTGGAAAGTATCGGTGAAGGAGTAACAGGAGTAAATATAGGACAGAAAGTAGTAGCTATGACCAGATTTGGGGGTTATGGAGAATATGCAGTGACGCATCAGAGTGGGGTAGCGATACTAGATGAAGATGCTGATCTGGCTGCTGCCACTGCACTGGCAACTCAGGCATGTACTGCTTATTATTGCGCTATTGATTGTACTACACTGCACTCTGGTGATCGAGTGTTGGTACATG
>JBATLS010000627.1:0-5961 GCA_049289435.1 Saprospiraceae bacterium
CATTGCATAATAATCATCAAGGATAAAGATAATCAGAATTTGGAAAGCATGAAGTTTTATGGAATATTTTTCTGATCAAATGTCATCATTTTCGCACATGGAATCACAAAATATTTATTTAAAAAACAGTTCTTTTTGCTTTGATATATTGAATGGAATTTGTATCATTATACATCAAAAATTTGTATATTATGATCACACACATACTATTACATCAAACAAAAACCGTCAGCGGATTTAGCAGATTTTCTACCTTTATTGTACTTTGCAACAATATAGACAGCTTTGTAAATATTGGCAATGAAGAATTTGAAAATTGGGCAGACTTCACAAAAAATTTCCGGATATCTACCGGAACATTAGATTTTCATACGAGTAGAGTTTAAAATATTTATCAGGTATCTGATGACTATAAAATAAAGTATCAATACGGATATTTTATAGTACCGAGAAAAGGTAAGATGATCGCCGATATAGGGTATACGCAAATAGCCGGAAAACATATGGATGTATTCATTTCCAATACAATAATTCATTTTTCCAGTAAAACTATATATTATACAAAAAACAAGCCTAATCCTGATTTAGACCGAGAGACTACTGAAATCACAGAAGAATTCCTAACTATCCTTCTTCATGAAGAACTCGATAGAAAAACCTTCAATGACATAGATTATACCTGAGATGCCGGAAGAGTACATCACGAGATATACAGTCAGCTGAGTTATTAATTATTGAAAGTATACTTCATCAAAAACACTCCTTCCTTTGTCAGTCAGGTAGGGATAAAAGAAGCCCATAAACAGCTTTACGTATTTCTCAATAATATTGTTTTTTTCAGTAGAATCGTAGATAGCAGACGATGCAATCCATGCATCACTGAAAATTTTTATTCGTTCGATGAGTTCGTCATACTCTCCTTTGTATAGTTCTTGTCGCATCAGATTTTGATCTACCGCTTTTTGTATTTCGATCGAGTACATTTCTGCACGTAGTTTTTCCAGATCAAGAAATGTGTTGTGAAGGATTTTATTGTCCCGCAAAATGTGGGGTAGGTCAATCATGAGAAAACGATACTCGTAAAGAATGGTAAATCCGATTTGCGTGCTATGGAGTAAACCTTCTAACGGATGTGAAGCGGCCTGTATGTGTAGATTCAGCTCAATAGCTTTTTCCATCAATTGATGATGCAACGCAATGATCAGATCATTTTTAGAAGGAAAATGATAGATGAGATTGCTATGACTTATACCAGCTTCAGCAGCGATTTGTCTCAGAGATACCTCGGCTACACCATACTTAGTGAATAATCGCTGAGCAATTTTTAAAAGGAGTTCTTTTTTTTTATTCATTTTAGTACAACTGGTCTAAATATTTAGTACATTTGGCCTAAATTTACTATTATTTATTTATTCTTATATCATGAAACGCAAACAAGTATTTCAGTTCAGCAACCAAAAGTGGTATCCTTCATTTTTGAAAAGAGATATGTATGAATTTATGACCTGGTTTGTAGGCAAAGTTAATGCGGCAAAACCCTTTTTACCGTTTTTGGAGGATATTTTTGACAAAACAAAAAAAAGAACCATCATCAATGTGGATAGTAAAATAGGGGCAGGTATTGATACACTACTACCTTTGCTATCTGGCGATACTGAGGTTATAAATATGGATGTGGAAAAATTTTCTACAGAACAAAAAGGTACTTACACGTTTGTCAATTCCTTCCATCAGTTAGATGAAGACAGAGCAAAACATTTTTTTTCGCAAATAGCTGAAAGTGGTAACTCAGTGGCAGTATTGGAAGGCAATAACGATAGTCTGTGGCAAGTAGTAGGAATGACTATATTTGTACCACTGACTGTTATCATCAGCTCACCATTTGTTCAGCCATTCAGGATTACCCGGTTGATATTTACGTATCTGATTCCGATTCTTCCTATAGTTACTATGCTGGATGGTTTTCTGGCTTTATTTAAATTGTATAATCCGAATGATCTGAATGAACTGGTATCCAATATTCCTGTAAAAAGCTATGTATGGAAATCCGGAAAAGCTGATAATGGCAGGGGAGGAAAGATAATCTATCTGATGGGATATCCTGAAAAGTAAACCCTTTTTCGCGGAATACACAAATTTCGCATCTCTGGTGGCCATAAAGATAGCTGATAAAGTGAATTAGAATTGTCATCAAAAAAATTAATTGGTTTTGGGTAAAAATGATACAAAAATCAAAAGCAAATCACAACAAGTTGCATATTGCTTCTTTGGTAAGTAATAGAATTTTTAAAAACTTAAACATGCTCTAAGTTGTGGCAAATATCAGAAAGTATTCACAGTATCTTTTTCTCTATTACAAATCTTGAATATTTTTTCATTCAGATTTCACGACTGTATACATTTATTTTGTCGATATTCGGTGACATAAATACCAATTCTATATGACATTTATCAGTTTAAAAATTGAAGAATGCATCTACATTTGTTTTTTGTTAATCAAAAATTCGGTTTTTTATGTCATCAAATGCAAAGTTAGACAAAGACGCTTTATTGTACCATGAGTTTCCCACACCCGGAAAAATATCGGTAATACCCACCAAAAAACACTCTACGCAGCGCGATTTGGCATTGGCCTATTCACCGGGAGTGGCAGCACCTTGTTTGGAAATCGAAAAAAATCCGCTTGATGTTTATAAGTATACTTCCAAAGGAAATCTGGTGGCGGTAATTTCAAATGGTACAGCTGTATTGGGATTGGGAGATATCGGAGCATTAGCCAGTAAACCGGTGATGGAAGGAAAAGGGTTATTGTTTAAAATTTTTGCTGATATCGACGTGTTTGATATTGAAATTGATGAAAAAGACCCCGAAAAATTTATTCAGATTGTCAAAGGAATTGCACCCACATTTGGAGGTATCAATTTGGAAGACATCAAAGCACCAGAAGCATTTGAAATAGAAAGACGTTTAAAAGAAGAGTTGGATATTCCATTGATGCATGATGACCAACACGGTACAGCTATCATATCTTCAGCCGGTTTGTTGAATGCTTGTGAAATTGTCGGAAAAAAGCTCAGTGAGATTAGAATAGTAGTCAATGGAGCAGGTGCTTCTGCCATTTCCTGTTCCCGTTTGTACAAAAAATTGGGTATCAGGCCCGATAATATGATCATGCTGGATAGCAAAGGTGTAATCCGCAAGGATCGTCCTGATTTATCAACAGAAAAGTTGGAATTTGCCACAAGTATGGATGTCCATGATTTGGATGATGCCATCGAAGGTGCTGATATGTTCCTTGGATTGTCCAAAGGTGATGTTTTGACCCCGGAAATGTTAATGAAAATGGCACCACATCCTATTGTCTTTGCATTGGCCAATCCCACTCCCGAGATAGAGTACCATTTGGCTATGAGCACCCGCAGTGATGTACTGATGGCAACCGGACGTTCAGATTTCCCAAATCAGGTCAATAATGTGCTGGGATTCCCTTATATTTTCAGGGGAGCGCTGGACGTAAGAGCCACCACGATTAATGAAGAAATGAAAATTGCTGCTGTTTATGCATTGGCAGATTTAGCTAAACAATCTGTGCCCGAGCAAGTCAACATTACTTATGGTGAAAAACACATCGCTTTTGGAAGAGATTACATCATTCCCAAACCATTTGACAGCCGATTATTAGAAGTAGTGGCATTGGCCGTAGCCAAAGCTGCTATAGAATCGGGAGTTGCAAAAGAACCTATTCAGGATTGGGATAAGTACCGCGAGCAATTGGCAGAAAGATTGGGAGGCGGCACTAAATGGATGAAAAAACTGACCAATCGAGCGAAAGAAAATCCAAAACGTGTCGTATTTGCTGAAGCCGATCATTTGGATGTATTAAAGGCTGCACAGATTGCCTATGATGAAGGCATCTGCAAACCCATATTATTGGGTAGAAAAGATATTATACACGAGCTGATGAATGAAATTAGTTTTGAAATGATAACAGATGATGTCTTGGTTTTGGATCCAAAAAGTGACGAACAAAAGCAAAGAAGAGAAAAATATGCCAGTGATTACTGGATAAAACGTCAACGCAAAGGGGTCAAGTTGTACGATGCCATATCATTGATGCTGGAATGCAATTATTTTGGAGCTATGATGGTAGTTGAAGGAGAAGCAGATGCTTTCATTTCGGGTTATACCAGAAGCTACTCCAGTGTCATTAAACCCATGATGGAGGTAATTGGATGTCAGGCAAATGTCAAACGTATTGCGGCAACCAATCTGATGTTGACACCTAAGGGCCCGCTTTTCTTATCTGATACTGCGGTAAATGTAAATCCAAATGCAGAAGAATTGGCTTCTATTACCAAAATGACAGCCGACACCATGTCCATGTTTGGAATCAAACCTGCCATTGCCCTATTATCGTATTCAAATTTTGGCAATTCCAATCACGAATTATCCACCAAGGTTACAAGAGCCGTTAAGATGTTGCACGATATTTATCACGAAATAGATGTCGATGGAGAGATTCAAGCCGACTTTGCTTTGAATCAAGAGATGATGAAAGACCATTTTCCATTTTCAAAACTAGCAGGAAAAAAAGTCAATGCATTGATATTTCCGGAACTATCGTCGGCAAATATTGCCTATAAAATGATGAAAGAACTCAATAATATAGAGTCGGTAGGACCCATCCTTATGGGTATGGGCAGAGCAGCGCACATAGTACAATTGGGTGCACGAGTAGATGAAATGGTCAATATGACCACCATTGCCGTGGTAGATGCACAGGAACGCGAAAAGAAAGACAAGATATAGAAGTCAACATGATCACCACATAGGGCACAAAGGAAAATGATTAAATAGGCGTTCTGTCCTTATAATGATGATTTGCTGAAGCAAGCCTCAGAATTTCTTTAAGCCTGCCAGCCCGTCGGCTGATGATGTAAGAAAAAAAATGACCAAACGTATTTTGGGTAAAACTACATATTGATTTAGGTAGTCCAATTGATTTTTACGTGTCTTTTACAGTTTACACTGATACTCTAAGGGTCACTAAAAGTGCAAAGATTGATGGTTTGGCGATTTTTGAGCATCTTGAATGAGACATTTCATGAAAACATGGAACATTGGATCCGGACCAATCAGAGAGTGCCCACAGAAGGGATGATCTGATTGTTTTATTTTTTGATCACCTTTACGTAGTGAAGTAATTGTCCGCTCAAGCGCAGGAAATACATGCCAGTCGGCTGATCGCTAAGATCTAACGCTACTAGTTGTCCCTGCGCAAGAACCTGTTGCCTGAAGACAGGCCGTCCTTGTATATCCAAAACATCGAGATCGTAGGTATTGCCTGCAGGAAAGATATCTTTGGTATCCAAAGAAAACATTCCTAAGGAAGGATTGGGATAGACCGCAATCACTTCGGTGATTGCTACATCCGTACCATTGCTCAAGTTCAAGTCAGTCTGGCCCATCACATCATCAAAGTACCAGAATTCAGTGGTTGTGCTCCCGTGATTATAAGTCAACCTGAGTTGGTCATAGATTGCGGCGGGTTCCCCGGTGAAATCATAGACAAGTTGAACCCATTGGTTGACGTCATCGGACCCATAATCCATATCTATCTTGAGTCTGGGCGCTCCGGTTGTTTCGTCATCAAGCATGAATCGGACAACTCCTGTTTCTCTGGAAAAAACTTTTTGAGTCATCACGGGCCTGATATCCAGCGCTATTTCATAAACGTCAGCTTCGACTCCTGCAAAAGGCTCAGCTCCAAACGTTTTGTTTACCCGACCTACTCTATCGCTCAGATTGATCCCGGAAGGAGAAGGATTGGCGACCTTTTCGAATACCGCCCCGCCGTATGCTATGAATTCCAAATCTGTGCTATCAAAATCAACGTACAAAAATGATGCTTCAATGACAAAAGGGAGCTCGTAGATGTTTGTCCTGCAAGGCGTCCCTACC